>NZ_JBHYXD010000028.1:47527-100332 GCF_042751995.1 Streptomyces sp. NPDC059371
GGGCGGGTGGGTGTGTGGGTGGGGGGGGGGGGGGGGCGGTCGGGGGTGGGTCTGTGCTCGTGGGTGTGGGGGGGGGGGGGGGGGGGCGCCGGGGGGGGGGGGGGCGGCCCCCCACGGGACAGGCAGCAGAGGGGCGCTGGGGCTTTACCCCGGCGAGGAGCATCCTGGTCAGTGCGGTTTACCGTCTGTTGGTGGCCGAACGGCCCGGCTTCACGTCAGGTGGCGGGTGAAGAACTGGGCTGCGGCGTCCCCCGCGAACTGCGGGACGCCGGTGTGCCCGCCCATATTGGCGTGCAGGGATTTTTCCTTGGAGCCGAAGGCGTCGAACAGGTCGAGGGCTGCCTGTCGGTCGTTGCCTTCGTCGTCCCACTGCAGCAGGACGTGCAGCGGAATGGTGACTTGGCGGGCCTCCTCGACGATGGCGCGAGGCACGAAACTCCCGGCGAAGAGAGTGGCGGCCACGATGCGCGGCTCGATTGCCGCAAGGCGGACGCCGATGGAGATCACTCCGCCCGAGTACCCGACCGGGCCGCCGATCTCGGGGAGCAAGAGGAGGGCGTCCAGGGCGGCCTGCCATTCCGGGACCGCCTTTTCGACGAGCGGGAGGATGAGGGCGTCGATGATTTCGTCGCCGACCGGCTCGTCGGCTTCCATGGCCCTGCGCAGGTGGGCGCGGGCTTGGTCGGCCGCGGCCCAACGGGGCCGGTCACCGCTGCCGGGGAGCTCGATGGTGGCAGCGGCGAAGCCGTCCGCCGCAGCCTGCCGGGCTCGCCCCGCCAGCCGGGGGTACATCTTGCGCAGTCCGAGCGGGGGGTGGCCGAGCAGGATCAGCGGCACCGGTGCGGAGGCAGAGGCGGATGCGGGCGTCCACAGGATGCCGGGGATCTCGCCGAGGGTGAATTCGCGCTCGAGGACACCGTCGTCGAGGCGCTGCTCAGAAGTGAAATGCATGGTCGTGCCTTTCGGGAGTGCACTGAATGGCGCTCCCGGACGACGACCTATCGCCCGACCGTGACCCCGGAGGGGAGCACCCATGTTGATACTGCGTTCACGGGTACCACCTCCTCAATCTCTCGCACGGCTTGCGGAAACGTAGCAAGGGTCGGGGTGGTACGCCAAACGGGTTCGTGCGCGAGGTCCGTGGCCAATGCCGAGGAGTCTCAACACCGCGCAGAACTCTTTGGGGCCTCGTCGCGGTTTGTCGGGGTGAGGCCCTGCGACGGCGGGGCGTGCCGGGGTGGCGATGGCGTTTCTCATGAACCGCGCGCACGAGGTGCCGTCGACGCCTGCCCATCTCATGTACCGGTGCTGTCGGTTCTCGTTCACATAGCCAGTCCGCCAGAGCGGGATGGCCAAGTCGTCAACATCGCGGGCGGCAGCGCCGTTGAAGGTGGCGTCCCGTATGGGGTGTCGCGGCCCGGCACGTGGCCGGGGTTGGCTCGTGATCAAAGAGGCGGGGCGGATCGATGACCTTGTTGTGCGCGCTGTTGAGCGGCATGGCGGTTGCCGGCGGGTTGATCGGCGTCGTGGTTGGTGTCGTAGGCACTGCCGCGCCGCGGCAGGCCCCGCTGCGACGGCACTGGCAGGCCCTGCGCAGCGCGAAGAACCGAAGCGAGGAAGCCCGGCTGCGGCAGCGGACCCTCATGGTTGCGGCCGTCGTGGTCTTCGTGGCCGTCTGGCTGGCTACGGGGAATTTCGTCGGCGGCCTGCTGCTGGGCGCGGCCGTCATCGGCGTTCCCTGGCTGATCAGTCCGGCGCAGGCGGCGCAGGAGCGCATCGGTGCGCTGGAGGGGCTCGGTGAGTGGACGCAGCGGCTGGCCGGTCTGCTCCGGCTGGGCATGGGGCTGGAGCAGGCGATGATGACCAGCCGCCAGGGAGCGCCGGAGGAACTCGCTTCGCAGATCGTCAACCTGTCCGACCGGCTGCGTCTGGGGTGGCGGCCGGAGGCGGCGCTGCGGGCGTTCGCCGATGAACTGGACGATGTCACCGCGGACAAGGTGGTGGCCGCGCTCATTTTGTCAGCGGGTGACCGGGGCCCGGGTCTGGCGCAGGCGCTGGAGGACCTGTCCGGCACGGTTCGTGAGGAGGTCGCGAAGAAGCGGGCCATCGAGGCGGACCGGGCCAAGCCGCGGACCACGGTGCGATGGATGACGGTCATCACGGTGGGTGTGGTCGTCGCCGGGTTCTTCGTCCCGTCGTACACCAGGCCGTACTCCACCCTGCTCGGGCAACTGGTCCTGGCGTTCCTGACGGCCGGCTTCATCGGGGTGCTCGCGCTGATGCGGCAGCTGGGCCACTTCCGCCGCATCCCGCGCTTCCTGGTCACCGACCCAGCCAGCACCGTCCGGCTTCCCACTGCTGCACCGGGGCCGGCCGATCCGCTCGAGCCGGGCCAACTGCCTGAAGGAGTCACGCCGTGAATCTGTTTCCCGTGGTGGCATCCGGAGGCACGGTGGGCGCTGGCCTGGCGCTGCTGGTGCGTGAACTCCTGCGCCCCCAGCCTGCTCTGGCGCCCGCTCTCGCACGCAGTGCCCCAGCGTCCTTGACCATGCCCGAGCCTGATCTGGACCGGGACGAGGTGTGGGGGCGGTGGTTGCTGGCCCGTCTGCATCGGCTGCCGGGCGTGCGGGTGCCTGCCATCAACCTGGCGCTGCTCGGGCAGGGCTCGGGCCAGTTCATGCTCAAGAAGGTGGCCTTCGCGGGCCTGGGGCTGCTGGGCCCGGTGATCGCGACGATTCCGTGGGTCATCGCCGGGGTGGGTCTGCCGTTCTATGTGCCTGCCGGTATCGGCCTGCTGGTTGCGGGGCTGCTGTTCATCACTCCGGACCTTGCGGTGCGCGACCAGGCCAGGCGGGCACGCGAGGAGTTCGCGCACGCCCTGTCCGCCTACCTGGATCTGGTCGCATTGAAACGGGCCGCCGACGCTGGCCCGGCCGAAGCCCTGGAGAGGGCTGCCGCGGTCGGCCGCGGCTGGCCGTTCCTGTTCTTGCAGGGCGCGTTGCGCCGGGCCCGGCTGGAGAAGATCCCGCCGTATCAGGCGCTCACCGAGCTCGCGGCGGAGTATGAGCTGCCGGTCCTGGGCGATGTCGCGGACATCATGCGGGGCTCGGCGACCGACGGGGCCGCCGTCTACAAGGCGCTGCGTGCCCGCACGGCCGCGCTGAATGCCGAACTGCTCGCTGGTCAGGCGGCGGAGGCGAACGCTGCCAGCGAGAAGATGACCGCCCCGGGCGCCCTGCTCGCCGTTCTGGTGATGCTGCTGATGGCGTTCCCCGCGGTGATCCGCATGTTGACCGTCTGAGAAGACCACTTCGACTTATCTCAACGCCCAAGGGAGGCACAGAACATGAGGTACACCGCAGCCCGTACCTATCGTGCGGCCGGTTGGCTGACCGCACGCCTGCAGCAGGGCTTGGACGATGCCCGGCGCCGACCGGACCGCGGGGACATCAGCACCACAACCGTGATCATCTGGGTGGCTGCGGTCACCGGCGCCGTGCTGATCGCCGGAACCATCGCCGTGGTGATCTCCAAGTACAACGGCAAGCTCTCCGGCTTGTGATGTCCCCCTCCCAGACAGTGAACGGCTGGTGGCAGGGGCGGCGTTGGAGCAATGACCGCGGTGACACATCGATCCAGATGGCGATCGTCTTCCCTCTCGTGCTGCTCGCCACGATCGCGGTCATCCAGGCGTCCCTGTGGTACTACGCCCGGCAGATCGCTGTGACCGCCGCCCGCGAGGGGGCCACCGCGGCCCGCACCTACCAAGCGAGCCCCGGCGACGGTGTGGCCCGGGCCCGGGACGTGCTGGAGCGGACCGCGGGCGACAGCCTCAGCGGCTACAGCGTGCGCGCGAGCAGCGACGGCCAGCGGGTGCGGATCGAGGTGGCGGGTACCGCCCTGTCGATGATTCCGGGTGTGGCCGGCCTGCAGGTGCGCCAGTCGGCGTCCGGAGCGGTGGAGCAGTGGACGGTCCCGGGGCGATGAGCGGTAGGCGAAGGCGAGCGGCGGGTGATGCGGGCAGTGCCGCGATCGAGGCTGCCATCGTCGTCCCGTCACTGATCATGTTCCTGTGTCTGGCGATCGCCGGCGGGCGGATCGTCATCTCCGGGGCGAAGATCGATGCCGCTGCCGAGGACGCGGCGCGGGAGGCATCCATCCACCGCACCGCAGCCTCCGCACAGGCCGCTGCCCGTACGGCGGCCGCCGAGTCCCTGGCCGACCAGGGCATCGCCTGCGCCTCCACCACCGTCCACGTCAACACGGGCGGCCTCGGCGTGCCGGTCGGCCAGGTCGGGACCGTCACGGTGAGTGTGACCTGCACCGTCAGGCTGTCCGATCTCTTGTTACCGGGAGCTCCCGGGGTTCGGACACTGACGTCCACGGCAACGTCCGTCGTCGACATGTACCGGCAGAGGGATCTTGGGGCCGCGGCGTCTGAGATGTCCTGGGGTTCGAGCCGGCATAGGGGCGGTGGGCTGTGAGCGCGCGAGGATGTCTGGTGTCACGTCTCGTGCGTCGAGCGTGCTCGGGCTCTTGCCCGGCAGGTTGCCCGCGCCGTGCGCCAGACCGTCTCGAATTCGGCGGCAGTCAACTCCTGTGGCTCGTGTGCTTCCCATTCCTGCACCGGCACTTCGGCCGTGGCGCCGAATGCCGCTTCGTAGTCGGCGAGGGTGCCGGCCTGCTGGGCTGCTTCCCATTCGGCCAAGGAGGCTGCGGCGACGGGCCTTTGGAGAGGTCCTTGGAGTTCGGCCTGGCGGGTGACCCGTCCTTCGTCATCGACCTCGCAGTAGAACCAGGTGTCTTCCTCGGCCCAGTGGCTGCGGAACCAGCGCGTCATGACGTCATTGTCCGCGGCTTTGCGGGGGATCATCGTCACTTGTCAGCCGTGCCGATGGATTGTGTTGACGGCCGCCCGGGTGCAAGGGCCCAGTTCGCTGTTGTCCGGGCACAGGGCGCAGTGGCCTGCGGTGCGGCTGGTGAGCACGGCCGTGAGGTTGCGGGGACACGTTGGCCTGCCCCTCAGCGAGCCGGATCCTGGCCACGCCGCTGGGGTGGCTCTCTGCGGAAGGCACATGCTGATGACCGCGGTGGCGTCACGGTGTTCGTTGCGGTGTGCGTGATCGCGTTGATCGGCATCATCGGCATCGCCGTCGACGGCGGGGCCAAGATGGCCGCCACCGAGCGCGCCGACTACGTGGCGGGTGAGGCCGCCCGGTCCGGCGGACAGGCCATCGACCCGGCCCAGGCCGTCACCGGCAAGGCGATCACCGTGGACCCGCAGGATGCGGCTGCTGCCGCCCAGGCCTACCTGCGCTCCGTCGGCGCCGCCGGCACCGTCACCGTGTCCGCAGACGGCAAGAGCGTCACCGTCACCGTGAACGGCTCCAGCGACACGGCGTTCCTGTCGGCCGTCGGAATCGGCTCACTGCCGGTGACCGGCCATGCCAGCGCCACTCTCCTGCACGGCGTCACCGCACCCGAAGGAAACTGATGCCTGCCACCTCCACTCCCACCCGGCCGGCCGGCGGCGTCCCGGCCCGTGTGGGCAAGGCCGTGCTCAGCCTGCTCGTTCTGACCACTATGGTCGGCGCTCTGCCGCTGCTGCTGGCCTGGGCCACTCCCGTCATCTGGGCGGCCGGCCACGACGACCTGGCGCACCTCTTGGACCGGCAGGACACCGGAGGCGTGTTCCTGCTCGTACTGGTCACCATCGGCTGGATCGGGTGGGCGCAGTTCACCTTCTGCACGGTGCGGGAGCTGGTCGCACAGCTGCGGGGCCGCCGGTGGCACGCCCCGCGCGGGCTGGGCGCCTCGCAGCGTGCCGCGGCGCTCTTGATCGGCAGCATTCTGGTCCTGCTGCCCGCCAGTTCGGCCCTGGCCTCCGATGCGCAGGCCGCGACAACGACCGCCGGTGCCACCCTCACCCCCGGCCAAGCCTCCCCCGGCCCGACAACCTCGCAAGCAGGCCAGGACGTGCAGGCTGCTGCCGCAGGCGGGAGTTCGTCGTACACGGTGCGCGAGAGCCAGCCGGCGGAAAGCCTGTGGAGCATCGCGGAACGGGAGTTGGGCGGCGGCGAACGATGGAGGGAAATCGCCGACCTCAACGAGGGACACACCATGCTCGGCGGGCACGTCTTCACATCCAGCAGCTTCCTGCAGCCGGGCTGGAAGCTGGCCATGCCGGAGCAGTCAGAGCGCCAAGGCCTGCAGGCGCAGACCGAGGGACGCGGGGCCGTGAGCGTCGAGAAGGGCGAGCACGTCGTCACGGTCCACTCCGGTGACTCCCTCTCGGCGATCGCCGAAGCCGAGCTCGACAACGGCACCGCGTGGCCCCGCCTGTTCAAAGGCAGCCGCGGCAAGCCACAGCCGGACGGACTGCCGGCCATCACGGATCCCGACCTGATCTATCCCGGGCAACAGGTCACCGTGCCCGGTACCCGCCCTCGCCCCAGCGGCCCGTCAACGGACCGCCCGGGCAGCGATCACACCGGCAGCAAGCCGCCCACCGGCACAGGTCAGGACGGCGACGACGCTCCGTCCGCGACACCGGGCCACAGCGCCCCACCCACAACCGCGCCCGAGACCGACTCGTCCGCCCCGAGCACACCGCCGCCCAGCAGCGCCATCCCTGAACAGCCGGCACCACCCTCCGCGTCACCCGACACCACTGAATCAGCCCCGGGCAGTGGCGTGTTGAATCTGCGTACCGTTCTCGGAGCCGGTGCGCTGCTGGCGGCCGCCGTCACCGCAGCCCTCGCGCTGCGCAGGACGCTGCAGCGCAGGCGCCGCAACCCGGGCGAGACGATCGCCATCGCGCAGGAGACCGCGCCCGCCGAGGCGCAACTTGCGGCGGCCGCTGAACCTTTGGGCACGGTCCGCCTGGACGTGGTGCTGCGCACGATGGCCCACAGTGCGAACCGGGATGGCCAGGAGGTGCCTGCGCTGCGGGGAGCACGGCTCGATGCCCGCACGGTGCACGTGCTGCCCGATGACCTCGCAGCTGCGCCACAGGCCCCGTTCACCACGGGAGCAGCCGGATGGTGGCAACTCGATACCGACGCCGAACTTCTGGCCGAGGACGAGGCCCGCACGGTTCCCGCTCCGTGCCCGGCCCTGGTTACGTTGGGCAACAGCGATTCCGGTGACCTCGTCCTCGCCAATCTCGCCCGGCTGCCCGCCCTGCTGCTGGACGGAGACCCGGTGCACGTCAATGAGGTGTGCACGTCGCTGGCCCTGGAACTGGGCATGAGTCCGTGGGCCCAGGATGTCGAGATCGTGGCCGTCGGATTCGGCGAGGACCTGCCGACCCTGCTGCCGAACTCCCGGATCGCGCACATGCGCCAGGCGGCGCACGCCCTGCGCGATCTGACCGAGCGGCTGCTGGAGGTCCACCAGATGCCCGAGACCGCCCACCACCCGTATGTGGTGCTCTGTGCGAGCGCCCTGGACGACGACACGGCCTGGCAGTTCGCCGACATTCTCGGCATGAACCTGCCCATCCCCGTCACGCTGATCGCCCCGGCCGGCACCACTGCAGGCCACTTTCCCGAGGCGGACAGCCTCGCCGTCTCCGCGCAGACACCGCAGCGCTTCGACCCGCTCGGCACCGACATCCTGGTGCAGCGCCTGGAACACGCCGCCTACCAGCAGATCATCACCGCTCTCGCGGTCTCCGCTCAGCCCGCCGACCAGGCACAGGGCGCCTGGCAGCACGTCCCCGGCGAACCCGACCTCAAAAAGCAGACCGCAGCTGACGGGCACAAGGAACCGTCCGGCGACAACAGCGTGGCCTTCTCAACGAGGCGGAACGGCTCGGCACCGGCCGGCTCGGACGCGGACGATGCCGTGTTCCCGGCGCTGCTGCAGGCTTCCGCCGATCCCGCTGCCCTGACCCTGCTGCCCCCACGGTCCACCGCTCCCACCAGCGTCACAACCCGGCAGGGGGACAACGGAGAGAGCGGGGGCGAGCGAGACACCAACGCGACTGGGACACAACCCCACGCCCCGGCGCCAGCCGCAGGCACGGACGGTGGAGAGGCCGTGCATAGTCCTTCCGGGCCGGAGATCCGGGTGCTGGGGCCGGTGGAAGTGGACGGGGTCGCCCACACCGGCCACGGACCGCGCTCCGCCCAGCTCGCCGCCCTGCTCTACTTCCGGCCCGCCCGCACAGCCGACGTGCTGTGCGCCGACATGGACCCCGTCAGCCCCTGGTCACCCGCCACCCTCAACGCCCGCCTCCAGGGCCTGCGGCGGGCGCTGGGCAACGACCCGAACGGCGACCCGTACGTGCCGCGCCGCCACAACGGCGACACCCCCTACCGACTGGCCGGCGGTATGCGCTGCGACTGGACCCGTTTCCTCCAGCTTGCCGAACGCGCACTCCCCCACGGGCCAGAGGGACTGCCCGATTTGGAGAAGGCCTTGTCCCTCGTGCGCGGCCGGCCCTTCGGTACACGGGCACCGGCATGGGCACAGCCGTACCAGCAGGAAATGATCACCCGGATCGTCGACGTCGCCCACACGGTGGCCACTCTGCGCACCGCGAAAGGCCCGTATCGCGATCTCGGTGCCGCGCGGACAGCCATCGCGACGGGGCTCGATGTCGACGAGACGGCAGAACTGCTCTACCGGGACCTGATGGTCCTCGAATCGGCGGCCGGGAACCGGGGCGGCCTGCACACCGCCATCGCCCGCATCCAACAGGTCAACGCGGCCCTCGACTGCTGCCTGGAGACCGAAACAGAGCAGCTCATCAACGATCTCCTGCACCGCAGGAACGAAGAGGAGTCGGCCTTATGACTGCGGCCGCCGGGAAGGACCGGCAGCGTAGGAGCACGGGAACGGTCTCCCCTATCAGGCTCGGCCGGCCGCACAAACTCCTGATCGGCGTGGTCGTCGCCGGTGCGCTCATCATCGCCGGAATCGGCTTCGCCGGTTCGTACGCGGCGGTCCGTGAGCTGGCGCTCCAGAAGGGGTTCGGGAACTTCAGTTACGTCTTCCCGATCGGCATCGACGCGGGTATCGGCGTCCTGCTCGCCCTCGACCTGCTGCTGACCTGGATCCGCATACCGTTCCCGATGCTGCGCCAGACGGCCTGGCTGCTGACGATGGCGACGATCGCGTTCAACGGCGCCGCGGCCTGGCCGGACCCGCTGGGCGTGGGCATGCACGCGGTCATCCCGGTGCTGTTCGTGGTCTCGGTCGAGGCGGCCCGCCACGCGATCGGCCGCATAGCCGACATCACGGCCGACAAGCACATGGAAGGAGTCCGACCCGCCCGCTGGCTGCTCTCCCCCATCCCCACCTTCCTGCTCTGGCGCCGGATGAAGCTGTGGGAGCTTCGCTCCTACGAGCACGTCATCAAGCTGGAGCAGGACCGTCTGGTCTACCAGGCCCGTCTGCACTCCCGCTTCGGCCGTGCCTGGCGCCGCAAGGCCCCGGTCGAGTCGCTGATGCCGCTGCGACTGGCCCGCTACGGCGTCCCCCTCGCGGAGACGGCCCCCGCCGGTCTCGCCGCGGCTGGCATCGACGAGTTCACGGACGACAAGATTCCGAACGCGGTCGCCCTGCCTCACTACGTCTTCGCGCGCGACAGCACTATTACTGCAGCTGGTGAACTCCCCGCCGCAGAGGACGTACGGGCCGCGGCAAGTACCCAGCCTGACGACTTCAGCGATGGAGAGCCAGCCGTCGGCGAAACGTCGGCAGACGCCACCCATCCCAAAGACGGCTTAGATCACGGCCGCGTCCCGGCAGCACCCCCAGACGCGAGAGCGCACCCAGCCAAGGGAGCGCGCAACAGGCGAGTGAACGCGGACATCGAAGAACAGCAGGAGCCAGAGACGAGAAGTGACCGTGGTCTCTCCGTGGTTGACCGGTACTACCTCGCCTGGAGGAACTACCAGGGCCTGCACGGCGAACAGCCCTCCGGCAAGGAGCTCTCCGCGCACCTCGCCAGCGAGGGCATAACAGGCCGCGGCGGCAGCCCCGTCAGCCCCTCCACGCTGCGCCGGTACTTCCTCCACTTCCGCATCTACCAGATCTGGGCAGATCACCGGTTCGAGAGCACCGATCCCTCACCGCACGCTGTGGCTCAGATCTGCGCCGATCGGGGAATCACCGCTCAATACAACCGACCCATTACTGGCGAGGACATCGCCAAGCAGGCCGACGACTTCGAGCGCCGCTGGCGCGCCATCGCCCGTTCCGGCGACATGTAGTCCGGCCACGTCAAAGCCTGCTTCCCAGCTGACGGGCTGCGTTAGATCGACCGGGATCGAGAGCAGAGCCTGTGCGGGGCCGTCCGGATCACCTACCGCGGAGGTCCCGGCTTGCGATGCCTGCCCTTTCCGCTGCCGAGGAGCTTGGGTGCCAGGCCTTTGGGCGGCTCCGGGTCTTCACTAGCGCCCGGGTACAGGACGTGCTTCGCTTCGGTTCAAGTTCGCCACGAAACCGTAAGGCTCCCAGGAGTGTCCATTCCACCGTTCGATGGCGCGCGGTGCGTCGGGATTCACGTGAGCGCCACCAGGGCCCTGGCCGGGTATGCAGCCGTCCCGATGGTCGCGGACCGCGACGGCCGCCGTCGGCCAGGCGTCCAGAGCGGTGGCCGAGTCGGCGTAGGCCGCAAAGGCGCGGCCCGGGTCGCAGAGTGCGGCCGCTTCCCCGTCCCCGTCGCGGTCAAGGTGTTATAGCGCGGCAGCCGAGCCGTAGCCGAGCGCCTCGCGATGTCGACGACGGTGACCGGGTCCTGCGAGCCGCGGCCCGCATTGGAGACTGGCACGTTCCCCGCACACCCCTCCCTCGGCTCCAACAGCCGTGCCATGATGATGAGTTATGACTGAGGGGGAGGATGTGCCCACCCGTGCGATCCGGGTCCGGCTGGACGCCACCGCGAATCAGAGCGACATCGGCGCTCTGAAGAAGTGGCTGGAGCGAGAGAAGCCGCTGGAGGACCTGGTCCGAAACGGGGATCTGCGGATCCAGGAGAGCGCCGGAACCGACGAGCAGGGCGCAGACGAACACGGCACGCCCATGGGCGCCGGCATCGAGATCCTCATGCTGCTCTCCGGGGCGGCCGCGCAGACCTTGTTCGACACTGTGCTGAGGCAGGTGGGAAGAGGCGTCAAAGCCTGGTACGAAAACCGCCGTTCCGTGGAGAGCGGCGATCCGCCCGACTACGACGTCGACCCGGTGAACCTCGACGAGACGTAGACCGGTGCTTCGCTTCGACCCGCGTGGAGAGGTGAACCGGGCACTGCTGATCGGCGTGTCCGCGTACGACTCCACGCGGCCGAACGACCCGCACGGAGTCCCCGGCGCCCTCGCTGCCGTGGCATACAACCTCCCTGTCCTGGAGGAGGCGTTGCTGCACAGCGGCGTCTTCCGCAAGGGAGAGATCGTCGTCTCCCGGTCGCCGTACCTGGACTCGTTCAGCGAGTCGCTGCGCACTGCCGCCGACGAGGCCGAAGGACTGCTCCTCTTCTATTTCGCGGGTCACGGGGCCGTGCCCAGCGCGGGCGACGAACTCTGGCTGCAGATGCGAAACGCGCGCGTCGTACCGGGCAGCCGAGCTGTCTTCCCGGGCGCCGACCCCTTTTCCAGCGTGCTGACCGTGCTCGCCACCAGCCGGGCCCGGCACGTAGTCATCGTCCTCGACTGCTGCAACGCGGGCAACGCCGCCCAGGTGTGTGAGGCGCTCGCCGACCGGCGTCGCTTCTCCGTGCTGATGAGCGTGCAGGCGAACAACCGGATCGACACGGGCAACGACAGGACGCCCACGCCGTTCACGGCCCGGCTTGCGCGGCTGCTGGAAGAGGGCATCGACAAGCGGGACACCGACTTGTCGTTCCACGATCTGTCGGAGGCTCTCAAAGCACACATGCGCACCCACCACCGGACCCTGCGCAACGAGCCGTGGGAGCCGCAGCGTTGGGGCGACACCGACCTCCTCCTCGCCGGCCCCTCCCGCGGGGAACCGACCGCTCCCTCGGCTACGGTCCCGCAGCCTGCGCCGGCTTGCGTGACACCGCCGCGGGATGCCTCGAAGACGGCAGCCGACAGGTCTGCGGAGTCTGGCGGCGACCGGGATCAGTGGTCCGGTTCGCCACAGCCCGGGCGGCCTCGGCAACCAGACCAACCGGCGGAGGTGAGCGGAGGCACCGGTGGACTGCCCTGGTGGCACAACCTGTTCACCCGGCTTCGTTCCTGGGCCCTGGCCGCGCCGGCGGCCGCCGCCCGGGTGCTGATGTGGCTGCGGTGCAAGCCCGGCCACGCGGCGGTCGCCGCGGCCCTCGTCACAGCCGCGGGCATCGGCGGCTACCTGGCCCTGGCCGGCACCGGCTCCGACCAGTCGCCCTGCGGCCCGCCCCTCGAACTGCGGCTGCTCACCGATCCTGACATCGAATCCACCGTGCGCAAGGCCGCGGACGCTTACCTGACGTCCACACCGAACACCACACCCTTTGGCTGCCGGCGCAGCGGCATCACGGTGTACAGCGCGGGATCGGCACAGGCCGTGGCGGGCTTCCACGACCAGTCCGACCCCTGGCAGCGCCCTGTCAGCGACGACCTCGACCCCCAGCGCGACATCGGCCCGCAGCCGGACATCTGGATTCCGGCCTCCTCCGGGAGCGTGGCCCGGGCACAACCGGTGGAGCCGCCCCGCAAGTACCTGGCGCTGGAACCTGGCAGCCCATTCGCCTATTCCCCGATGGTGCTGTCCGTGCCGCAGAACATCGCCGAGGCCTCGGTGGTCGACCGGACGGGAAATCCGCTCACCACACTCAGGGAGCTTCTCACCCGACAGCGGAAAGGCGCCGACGTGCGGCGCCCGGACCCCGAGTACACGGATTCCGCGCTGCTGGCGACCATCGGCCTGTACGGCACCGGCACGAGCGGGGTGAGTGAAGCCGAAGCAAGCGTGGCGCAGTTGGGACCGCCCTCGCTCACGGGCTCCGATCTGCTGTGCACGCTGCCGGACGACAGCAGGACCGACAGCCGCACCGCCGCTCTCGTCCCCGAGTTCCTGATGGTCAGCGGTGTCGACTGCGACCGCACGACGCGCAGCCGGCGGATGGCCGAGTACCCCACGGACGTGCCGGCCCTCGACCCCACCTTCGTCCGCGTGCGCTGGCAGGACGCCGACCGCGACCGGGCGGCTCGCGACGAGGCCGTCCAACGCTTCCAGGTCTGGCTCACTCGAGGCGGCGGCACGACCGGGAAGCCCGCCGGCGGTCTGGACATCTTCGGCGAAGACGGCTTCCGCAGGGTTTCAGGCGCTCATGACTTCCTTGCCACGCCCGAAACAGACACCGGGACCCTCGCCCACCCCGGACGGCTGCCCGGCCCCGCCGATGCCCACACGATGGCCTCAGCCCTGCGGAACTACCGGAACGCCAACGGCCCCGGCCAGGTTCTGTTCCTGCTCGACAGCTCCGGTTCGATGGGTGATCTCTGGGAGGGGCCGGGAGGTGCCCCCGGCATCCTCAAACAGTCGCTCGCAGGCCTCGGCGACCAGGACGAGTACGGCGTCTGGTCCGTGACCTCAGGCGACGGCCGAACGTCGGGCGTGCTGCTGCCCTTCGGCCGCCACCGGCGGGCGGACGCCGAGAAGACGATCGACGAGAAGGCAGCGGTCCGCGACGCCGAATCCGACCCGGACGGCACGCTGAGGGCCGCCCTGAAGTTCATGGCCGGGCGGAGCAAGGACGACGAGCACCCTCAGCTGATCGTGTACATCACCGACGACGAGGACAACAATCATTTCACCGGCAAAGGACTGGATGTTCTCTCCGACTCGGTGAAGAGAACGGGGATTCCGGTGCTCATGGCAGCCCTGGACAGCGGCGGTTGCGACCGAGGCAAGCCGGACGCGCGCATCTCCGAAGCGAGCGGCGGACGCTGCCTGGACACCAAGGGCGACCTCGTAGCGGGCCTGCGGGACGAGGTTGCCCGAACCGGAACGGGGGACGAGTGATGCGATCGCGGACACCGGCCCTGCGTTGGGTACTGGCCGTGCTGCTCACGGCGTGCACCGCCTGCACCGGCGACAGCGCCCCCGCGTCGTCCGGTACCACGGCCGTTCCCGACAGCTCCGGGGACATCGTCGTGGCCAGCGGGCGGGACGTCACGGGCAAGGGCGGCGTCCGCCAACAGCTCATCGATACGTGGAACGCGCGACAGGACCGGCTGCGCACGGGCCGCCACGCCCGCCTCGTGGAACTTCCGGGCTCGGCGGACCAACAGCGCAGCCAGCTCCTCGGGGGGCTGCAGTCCGACAGCGCGCAGTACGACGTCATCAACCTCGACGTCACATGGGTACCGGAGTTCGCCGAGGCGGGGCTGATCCGCCCGCTGCCCACAGGCATGGTGGACGCGGACGTCATCCCGTCGGTGGCCGCCACCGCCCGGTGGAACGGCGAGGTCTACGCGATCCCGTTCAACAGCGATGTCGGGCTGCTCTACTACCGCACCGACTACCTGAAGAAGGCGGGAGTCCAGAACACCGACCTGAGCAAGGGCCTGGACTGGGCGAAGCTGAAGGAGCTGATCGACACGCTCGACGAGTCGAGCGGCAAGGACAGGCCGAGAGGCTACGAGAAGGGCTGGACCGCACAGTTCGGCGCGTACGAGGGCCGCACGGTCAACGGTGTGGAAGCATTCGCGTCCGCCCAGGACGCCGTCACCCTCACCGACGACCAGGGCCGCTACACCGCCTCGGTGCAGGGCCTGGAGAACGGCCTCGCCGAACTACGCGGCCGCACCCAAGGCCCGTACCTCCTCAAGGACGCCCTCCACTCCGACGAGGACGAGTCGCTCACCGACTTCACGAACGGCCGGACGGCGTTCCTGCGCCACTGGCCGTACGCCTACCGCACCCTGCATCAGTCCCTGGGCGGCACGCAGCTGGGCGTGGCGCCGCTGCCCGGCAAGGCGGTACTCGGCGGGCAGAACCTCGCGCTGACCCGGTCGTCCGGGCAGCAGCCCGGGGCGCGTGACCTGATCGGGTTCCTGACCAGCGCAGAGAGCGAACGGTGTCTGCTCGACGCGGGGTTCGCCGCCACACGCACGTCCGCCTACCTGAACGACGACGTCACCTGCCGCTCCGAGACGCCCTCCGCGGCCGCGAGCGCCACCGCATCCCCCTCGCCGGCGGGCGAGAGCACCGACCGGATGCCACGCGACACCCGCGGACGGCCCCGGTACGCCCCTGACATCCTTCTCCCGGCACTCACCGACGCCGTGTCCCGACCGCGCACCCCGCTCTACGGAGCGTTCACCCAGACCTTCGCCACCGAGCTCGGCAAGCTCTTCACCAACGACCCGCCGAGCGACAGCGAACTGGCAAAGGATCTAGACAAGTCACTCCGCCATGTCCTGCCCGCCAGCTGAGCCCCGCACTGAAGCTTCCCGTTGATCGTGGACACCTGAAGACTTCGACTTGAGGTTCCAGGTGTCTACGGCCCGGCAAGGACCGCAACTCTGACTGCGGACACAGACGTTCGAACTCGCCCCGACAATTGTCACGCACGCCTGCTGGAGCCGGTGTCGACGGCAAACGCGTGGCCACCAGGGACTGGACCTACACCCCCTGGAACGCGACTGGTCCCCTCCAGATCGGCCGCAAGCTCGCCTCCGGCACCTACGGCGAATTCACCAACGGCGCGGTTAGCGACATCCGTATCTACCCCACTGCCCTGCCCCCTGCAGACGCCGCGTCGAGCGGTGACCTGCCCAAGGTGACTCAGCTCGACTGACACCAGGCCGTCACTCAGCACCCCGCCCGCACCTGGAGACCTCGGGTGCGGGCGGGCACCCTCGCTCGCACCCACCACTTGGAATCCATCATGAGACGCAGCACCTTCCTGGCCGCGGCCACGGCGACCGCCCTGTCCGCATCCCTGTTCACGGGAACCTCCCCCGCCCACGCGGACGGCACCACCGGCGGTCCCGTCCTGTCTGACGCCGACGGCTGGGACGAGCCGGGCCTGCTCTTCGTGACGGCGCACTCCGACAGCCCGCTCACGCACATCACGGCCCACTTCTACCCGCTGAACGCACCGGAGGGGACTCAAGAAGCCGGATCGACAGAGGACTTCACCCAGTACTCCGGGGAGGACCCCCGATCCGGAGTCTGGCGGGCGCCGGTGCACCTGGCCGAACTCGGCGACTACCGGGTGACCGTCGATCTCCAGGACGCCTCCGGCGCCACCGTCAACGCGTGCCCACTTCACCGACCCCGAACTGGAGGCCCTCTACGACTGCCTCGCCCCGGCCGAGTCCACCGCGCTGGCCGGCACTGCCGAGGCCGTCGCCGCCCGCGAGAGCTTGGGCTTGGCGGACGACCTCGCCGCGGCGCGCCGGCGCACCGCTCGCGCCACCGCGTCCCGGCCGCGCACCCACGGGGGCGGGCGGCGCCGCGACGACCGGCGCTCGCTGGAGTCCCACGCCTTCACCGTGCTCAGCCGCGAGGCGAGGCACCTGCGCCCGGCTCGGCTGCGGGACCGGGCGCGGGCCTGGATCCGCGTCCTGTACCTCTTGGAGGTCCAGAATCATGCGGGGGCTGGTCAGCTGTCCTGGAAATCCCCATGTGGGTGACCTGCGCTCGCCGCCGGACCGGCTACTGCGACAAACAGGGATCCCCGATCGTCGGCCTTCTCCGCTCGCCCTCGGGGGTGAAGGTCAATGATCCGCGGAACGAGACGCCGCCGAAACGCACTGCGAGGAGCAACGGTTGCGCATGCTCGGGCGGCCACGGTTCGGCCCTCGGTGTGGGTCGACGGCGGCTATCGCCAGCACCTCGTCGAGCATGCAGCCACCCTCGGCATCGACATGGAAATCACTCAACGCAAGCCCGGGACCAGGGGATTCACTCCTATCCCGAAACGGTGGGCGGTCGAGCGGACCTACGGCTGGCTCATGCTCCACCGCCGCCTGGCCCGCGACTACGAAACCCTGCCCACCCACTCCGAAGCCATGATCCACCTCGCCATGACCGACCTCATGGCCCGCCGCCTCACCGGCGAGAACACCATCTCCTGGCGCGACCCGACACCGCACACCAAACGGCAGATTCCGGGATGAAACAACGGGAGAAAACAACCTCTAAGCCCAGTCGTCGTCGTCATCGGGTTTGGGTTCTCGGGTGTAGGCAAGGTCCAAGACGTACCGCTCGGTGACGGGGCAGTTGTTCCAGGCTTCGGTGAGCCACGTGTCGGGGGCGTCGTCGGGGAGCTGGGAGAGGGTGGTGTCGTAGTAGGCGCCTGCTGCCTGCCGGTTGGTCCACCAGGCGTGGCCCTCGTAGACGCCTGGGCGGGGAAGGACAATGTCGTCGGGGGCGGGGCCGCGGTCGAGCTGGCCGATTACCAGGATGCCCGTTTCGGACTCGAGGCTGATGCCGACGTGACCTTCGGCGTCGGTCGGCGGCTCAGGTGGGGTGTCCCAGATGCGGATGGTGATCTGGACAGGCATGTCGGGTTGCAGGCTGAGGAGGTACAGGTGGTAGCCGTTCCCTGCCACCACCTGTACCTCGGCGGCGTCCAGGGCGGCTTCGTCGCCGAGGAAGGCATCCGCGTCGTAGACCTCCAGGACGCGGCGGCCGGGGGTTGCGGTGACGTTGTGTTCGGCGAGAAGCGCCATGGCCGGTCGGAGCCTTTCAGCTAGTTCGTGATCTTCACGTAGAAGGGGTCACCGTTCAGCACCCGGTTGAGTGTGTACACCGCGTTGAGGTACTCCCCGCCCTTGCGGTTGTCCGGGCCGTCGATCAACCGGACGGAGAAGCGGTCGTCGCCTTTGGTGGAGCCTTCCTCGGTGGAGGCGAAGGGGTACTCGTCGCACTCCAGGCCGCTGCCGGTGTAGTCCCCCCAGACCTTCTTGCATTCCTGGATGGATTTCTTGCGGTTGGCCTCGATCTTGTCCGGATCAATGATCCGGTGCAGAGGTTCTTTCGCCCCTGGCACCGTCTTGCCGGGCCAGGAGGGGAAGGTCCGCTCGGGTTGGTTCAGGGCATCGTAGATGTGGAGGGCGCTCTCCTTGGCCTTGGGATCTTTCTGGCTCATGACCAGTTCTACGCGGGCGGCGGTGAAGACGGTGCCCTTGTACTTGCCTGCCGGTTTGCCGGCGTAGTCGTAGCGGACGCTGGAGTGGTAGTTGTCGATGCCGTCGCTGTAGGGGGCCGTATTGGGCGAGCCGGCGGTCAGGTCCATGACGACGGTGGAGTACACGCGCTGCTGGTTGCCCTGGTCGAACAGAGGTCCC
Source organism: Streptomyces sp. NPDC059371 (assembly GCF_042751995.1). Classification (NCBI taxonomy): domain Bacteria; kingdom Bacillati; phylum Actinomycetota; class Actinomycetes; order Kitasatosporales; family Streptomycetaceae; genus Streptomyces; species Streptomyces sp. NPDC059371. The sequence continues at coordinate 65,786 of NZ_JBHYXD010000028.1, forward strand.
CTGTCGGGTGAGGTGTAGGTGAGTGCCCACTGGGGGGTACGGTCCCACTCGCCGAGCAGTTCGTCGCGTTCCTTGGTCTGCGGCTCGGTCACCTGGGGGTTCGGGTCGCTGGAGGAGGCGTTGATGCTCTGGCGGAAGTGCTGGCCGACGCGCCATTTCGTGGCGTCTTCGGTGGGGATGGGCTGGACCCATATGTTCTCGATGCTGGCGACGTAGTCGACGCGGCGGCTGCCGTCGTAGGAGAAGCCGAGGATCCACTGGTCGAATTTGAGACGGCCGAGGCTGGTGGTGCCTCTGAAGTCGCGCAGGAGTAGGTCGTAGGGGCGTTTCTGGCAGCTTTCGAAGCGGGATTTGATCCAGCCTGCGGTGGCTTTGGCCTGGGCGGCGTGGCTTGCGCACTGCTGCTTCAGGTCCGGGTCCGGGTCGGGGGGAGCCGGGGCGTCGGCGGCCTTCCGGGCGAGGCTGGAGCCGTGCGTGTGCAGGTAGTCCTTCAGGGGGACGAGCTGGTCGAAGCCTTGCAGCTGTTCTGCGGGAACGGAGGCAGCGTCGACGAACCCGACTGATGCGGGTGGGGTGTCGTCCGCGGCCGGGGCGGGGTGGGCGCCTGTGGTGACCGTGGCGAGCAGGGCCAGGGCGGTGGCAGTGACAGCGCCGCGGGCCAGGCGGGCCAGAGTGATCGGGGTGTTCACCTGAGAGCTCCTTGCATGCGGGCGAGGGCGGGGAGATGTCCACGGATGCCGGTGGCGGCGTTCATGAGGCATCGCAGAGGTCACCCCAGCAGGCCTCCAGCAGAGTGCCGGTGCGTGCGGAGTAGCGGGCGGTGAAGCCGTCGAAGCGCTGGTCGGTGTGGTGCAGGCCGGGGGTGGAGTGCGTCGAGGTCACTGCCCAGGCGCCATCGCTGCTGCCGTCGCCCTCAGAACGGCTGATCCGGGGTCCGGCCGGCGGGACCGGCGGGGCAACGGTGAGATCGGCGGCGGGGACGTCGAAGGCAGCGGCCGCCTGGTCTCGGATGCCGGCGGCCGTAACGTCCACATCGGTCGGTGTGTCATCTGCAGCATCGTCGTGCTGCAGGGCGGCGGCATTGCAGATCCGTGCGGTGGTGACGCACTCGGACAGGCCGGGTACGGAGGTCAGACAGGTATCGGGGTCGTTGTCCATGCAGGACTGCAGGGCTTGTTGGTCGACGCCGTTGAAGGTGGCGGGCAGGCTGGCGTCCGCGACTGCCGCTGTAGCAAGAGCGACGGCGTGCTGGCGAGGCTTGCTCAGCGTCCACTGGGTGAAGTTCGTGCCGTCGGTCAGTTTGGTGGTGAAGCAGTTGGGCGGCCTGCTGCTCGAGCTGCACGCGGGGAGGGTGACGGACTTGGCCACGTTGCGCGTGGCCACTCTTTCCCACACCTTGTTCCCGGTCATGTACTGCATGCGGTTCGAGATCGGCGGAACGTCGATGTACTGGGGGCCGGTGACCTCGAGCCCGGCGTCGATCCGGTTGGTCGCGCCGCCCAGCACCTTGAGCTGGCCGGTGGTGGAACCGACCTTGTTGAAGTCGTACAGCACGTCCCACTGGTTGCCGTGGTCCTGACGTACGGTCATGTAGGTGTGGTTGCGCTTGTTCGGCTTGTTCGGATCGACTCCGGCCGTGATGGCCTTGGTGCGTCCGCCGCTGTTGGTCAGCTCCGTCCAGCGCGGTCCGTAGCTGTTGGTAGTCCTCCCCGTCTTCTGCGCGTAGAGGCCGAGCTCGATGTTGGGCCCGTCCGGGCTGCTCGAGGTGTTCGGCGTGACCCGCAGGTAATTCGATGCCTGCACGGTCGCAGAGCCGGTGTCCGCGTGATCGAACGTGATCGGCACGTTCCGCCAGGTGGCGAACCCGCCGATCATCGGCTCCCCCGGTTCGCTACAGGTCATTGCCCAGAACGTGATGCGGGCGCTGTAGAGAAGACTGCAGGCTTGATTGGGCGCGCTGGCACTGGCCGGCGCAGCGCCCCCGAGAACAGTGAGCATGGTGGCACCGGCGCACGCCAGAGCCAGTTTCCTCGCGTGTGAACGCGACAAGATTCCCCCTGGAACGATCAAGAATGGTCACAAGGGAACCTATAGTCGAATATTCGTAACTCGCCTGTTCGGAAAGCAAGTTGACTCGAACCGAGCCATGAGTGACGTCACATCAAAAATGACAGCCCAGAGAGCAACCTCATCCTCTATCTCACGTCCCGCGCACCAAGTGTTCCGCTGCGGCAGGCAGAGAATGCGTGCGTGCCGCAGCGGCGGTTCGCCGGAAGCAGGGCCGGCTGGGGCTCTGCCCGACCTCCAGGATGTGTTCGCGGCGCAGCCGCGGCTCGGGGCATGAGTCCGGGGATCAGGAGACGCGCGGCAGGGTGGTGGCGGGGCGGATCACGTCGGGTCCGAATTTGGCACGGATGCGGTCGCTGACTTCTTCGGCGACCAGGCGGGCCTCGCGCGCGTGGTCGAGACTGATCTGTTCGGCGACCTGACCGGCGTCGATGAGGTCTTCGGCTTTCAGGGTGATGCCGGTGATCCGGCCGCGTTGCAGGCCGGCCGCGTCGATGAGCCGGTAGGCGGCCGTGCGCAGGTCGTCGTCGTGCGCGGACGCCTCGGCGAGGCGGCGTGTCTTGTCCCAGCTGGTGCCGCCAGCGAAGCGCAGGGTCAGGCCGCGGGCGGCCTGGTCGCGGCGGCGCAGCCGGAGGGCGAGGGTGACGACCGCGTCGAGGAGGGCGGCGCGGACGGTAGCGCCGTCCAGGATGTGCCGGGGGAAGGTGCGGTGGACGCTCGCGGTGGCGGGCAAGGCGCGCGGCGTGACGGAGCGGGGGTCGATGCCACCGGGCCGGTCGGCGGCCTGCCGTCCGGCCCTGCCTCCCAACAGGCGCTGCACCGTGGCGGGCGGGAGGGCGGCGAGCAGGCCGATGCAGTGGACACCGTAGTCGCGCGAGCTGTGCGTCCGTCTCCAGGCGTTCCAGGACCGCTACGACCAGGCCGTGGCGGAGGGCGACGCGGACGGGCTCGCCGGGCTCTGTGCGGGCAAGCATGGCCGCTGGGGGCGGATCTGCGTCCTGCCCGGCGGTTACGAGACCTCGATGGAGGAACCGCACTGGGGCCGCAACAGTGAGGGCCGGCCGATCGCGTGGGTGGGCAGCGCACCCGACGAGTGGTGAGCGGCTGTGAGAGCGGCGGCAGAACCCTGGGGCGCTGGGCGGCCCGGGGTCTCTTCGCTGCCAGAGGCCGCCGACATCGTGCCCCAGCCGCTCTCCCCTGGCACCGCGGCAAGCTCCCCGCCCTGGCCGCATCTGGCCCCAGCGCCGATGCGGATTTATCGGTGCGTCGCTGTCAGTGCCCGCTCGTACGCTGTTGGCCGGCGCGGGCGCGCCGGAGCATGGAGGCGTTCATGGCACGACAGCTGACGTATGAACAGCGGATCGCTTTGATCAACAAATGGAAGAACCCTCCGGGTGCTTCTGAACAGCTCCGGCTGGAGCGCGCCGAGCGCATGGTGAAACAGGCAGTGCTCCGACATGAGCCGTTCCAGGGGCTCGACATCACGGTGGCGTCGAAGGGCTCGTACGCCAACAACACCAACGTCCGTGGTGACAGCGACGTCGACATCATGGTGAAGCTCAACGACCCCTTCCATACGGAGGGGCTGCCGGCTTGGTGGTTTGGGCAGCCGGCCGGCTACGCGGGGCCGTGGACTCGGCAGAAGCTTCGCCGGGAGGTGGAGGAGGCGCTCACCAACCACTTCGGCTCGGTAGACACGGACCAGAACCTCGCCGTGTACGTTCCGGAGGTTGTGGGCAGCCGTCCCAGCATCGACGTGGTGCCGTGCTTCAAATGGGTGGCCTACGACACTACGGTTCCCGGCGGCGAATACGTGGGCAGCGTCGTCTACGGGCGCAACGGCGAGCGTGTCATCAACTGGCCCGAGCTCCAGATGGTCAACGGCCGTACGAAGAACACCAACACCAAGTACCGGTACAAGTTCGTGGTGCGGGTGCTGAAGAACGTCGAGAACGACCTCGCCTCCGAGGGCGTGATCAAGGCCCTTCCGTCGTACTTCTCCGAGTGCCTGATCTACAACGTCCCGGACGACGTCTTGCGCCTCGATGGCAGCCTGGACGCTGTGGTCCGCGAGAGCCTGCGGCAGGTCTACGGGCAGCTCACGGGAGCCTGGTTCAGCTATCTGCGCATGGTGGAGCCGAACGGGATCAAGAAGGTGTTCGGCGAGGGCCAGAAGTGGACCGAGAAGGACGCGCGCGAGCTGATCAAGCGCGCGTGGTACTACCTCAACTACGAGGGCTGACGATGAACACCGCGACCACCATCCGCACCGGCGCCACCATCGCCGCCACCCTCTACACAGGCATCCTCGTCGTCCTGGGCCTGTACCCGTCCGAGTTCCGGTACCTCTTCGCGTACATCCCGGCCCTCGTGGGCTACGGCACCGTCGTGTTCGACAAGTGGGCCTGGCGCTGGCCCGTCATCCACCGCTTCACCGGCCGTGCCTGGGTCACGGGCACCTGGCGGGTAGTGCTTGTCCCGAGCCCGGAGAGCCACATCCCGGAGGGAGGAAACCGGGGGCCGATCACCACGTACATGACGATCGAGCAGACCTTCTGGAGCCTGCACGCCACGCTCCGCACGAAAGAGAGCACCTCGCGGTCGAGCAACGCCACCATCGGCGCCCCCGAGAACTCGGGAACTGCCGAGATCGGATTCCTGTACGACAACACGCCCCGCGTGGAACACCAGCCTCGAAGCCCGCGGCACGAAGGGGCCTGCCGGATCGCGGTCACCGGCCTCCAGCCCAAGGCCGCGACCGGGCACTACTACACCAGCCGGTTCACCGCTGGCGACATGGACTTCACCCTGCTCAACCGATCCACCGACTACGGCACCTTCGCCGAAGCTCGGGCCGCCGACCCGGCGCCCACCAGCAACTGAAGAACAGCACGAAGCGGGCCCTTGCCGAACGTCTATGGTCAACCGGCAAGCTGATGCAACGGGGCCCCCGAGTGCGCGTTGCGCCTCGGGGGCCCCGGCGCCCTGCCTGCCGGTTCAGGCGGCATCGAAGTCGTGCGGGGGTCCGTCGCGCCACTCCACCCATAGCGGATCGTCCAGGACAGCCTCGGGCTCCGCGACGCCGGCGCTTTCGAGAAAGACGACGAGATCGTGGTCGCTGTAGGCGATACCAAGAATCTGGTCCCGGCCGTGGCTGTGCACAATGACTCTCCGGCCGCCCGTACCTGACGCCCGATGCACGACGATCGGCGCTCCGCTCACCCTTCCAGCCTGCTCCCCATCGATCCATGAGGCGAACCAGCCCAGGACGACACCCAGCCTTAGACGATGTCGCGCACGCACAATCCCATCACCGAGCGCGGCATCTTATGGTCCCGGGCCGACGGCGTCTGTCCGGGCCCTGGCCTCGCGCTTTCACGAGGTGGGTTGTCCGATGCGGAATTTATGCCTGATCTCGGTAGTCGCCTACAAAGCCAGTCCTCACACGACGAGCCTGCTGCGGGTGTCTCCGCCCCTGCCGCGGAGAATGGTGCCCGCCTCCGCGAGGAGGCGGTGGATGAATCCGTACGAACGCCCGGTGCGTTCCGCGAGCGTACGGATGGACGCCCCGCTCTCGTACGCCTTCCTCAGGTCGGCGGCGAGCTCGCCGCGCGCTTCGCCGGTGATCTTCCTGCCCTTGTCCATGAGCTTTGCTCCTTCGCCGCGTTCAGGAAGATGGATCGTCCCGCACAGGTCTGGTGGCGTGCGGCGGATCGGCGACTTCGGGCGGTGATGGCAACTTCGCGCCGGCCCCGGCGTGACGCCGCCGGTTCAGGGCGGGCGACCGGAATGTTCTGCTTCAGGCGGCGCCGACAGATGTCGAGCGCCGTCTGTGCCCACGCTGCCAGGCTCAGCCCGGCTCGCCGTGCTGCTCGCGTTTAGGTGCCGCCTGGCTCGCCCGGCAAAGACCACCCAGGGCCTGGGCCTGGCAGCCTCACAAGGCCTGGTGGCCGACTGCGTCGCCGTCCGGGTCGTCGGCGAGTGCGACGGCCGCGGTGATCCGCTTGCCCACCGGCTCCCGCAGGACGCAGAAGGTCTGACACACCGCCATCACGAGCTCCAGGCCGTGCTGACCGATCCGCTCCGGGTCCGCTGCCAGCACCGACGGCAGCGTGATGCTGCTGTCCCACACACTCACCTGAACGGCACCATCCTCGACCTGAAGCGTCAGCAGACGGGGGCCGGGGGCGTATTTGCGGGCATTGGTCACCAGCTCACTCACCACCAGCTGCACCATGCCCATCGCACGCGCCGACACCGGCAGCCCATGCACAGCCTGAAGCGACGTAAGGAAGTCACGGGCCATGTCACGGGCCTCGGCTATCTCGGCACTGCCCTCGAACGCGGCGGAGACAGCTATCGGAGCATCCCAGAGCGGCCCCGGGCCCTCATTTTGGGCAGCAGAATCCACGGATTCGCCTTACTTCCGAAGCACAGGGACTTACCCACCTCAGCTACCCCAAAGCCCCAACTCCATCCAGGCAAGATCGCCGCACATCCGGTAGGCGCGACATATCAGCCCAGACCGACTAAAGAACAGTCGATGGTGCGGAGCCTGCGTACCGCGTCGACCCGTTGCGTGGATCAGAGAACCGAGACGCCGGACTCGATACACGAGCCAGGGCCGCGCATCTGCTGCGCGGCCCCGACCGCGCCTCTGGCATCCTGCCGACGCGCCGGACAAGTACAGACGTCCGTTGGCCATGTCGGGCGGTACAGGTTGCCGGGCAGCCGAGCGCGATACCCGCCGGCGGGTACCGTCAGGCGGGGCTGATGTTCTCGGCCTGCGGACCCTTCTGGCCCTGGGCGACGTCGAACGTCACGATCTGGCCCTCCTGGAGCTCACGGAAGCCCGAGGAGTTGATCGCGGAGTAGTGCGCGAAGACATCCGGGCCGCCGCCGTCCTGGGCGATGAAGCCGAAGCCCTTCTCCGCGTTGAACCACTTCACAGTTCCCGTAGCCATGTCTCATGCCTTCCAGTCGATGAACGCCTCCCACTGAATGGGGAAGGCGGAGGTGATCGCCCTGGTCCCTGCGGCACAGCACAGCAAAACGCCCACACCAAAGGCGTGGGCAAAGGGAACTTCCGAACCACGACAGCTGACGCAAACGCTACACGCCCACACGCCCCGTCACCAGAGGAAATGATCACGCCGCACCCCAAGACCCCGAGACCCAGAGCGGGCTATGGTGCCCGCCGGTGCGGCGGGCACATTTATCTCACGCTGCAGCCGCTGGATCTGACAATTCGGCGGTGAGCCGGTGTTCGGCGTTGATGCGCTGCGCTTCTTCGAGCTGGTCTTCGAGGATGATGATGCGGCAGGCGGCCTCGATCGGGGTGCCCTGGTCGACGAGTTCCCGGGCGCGGGCGGCGATGCGCAGCTGGTAGCGGGAGTAGCGGCGGTGTCCGCCCGCGGAGCGCAGCGGAGTGATCAGGCGGGCTTCACCGATCGCGCGCAAGAAGCCCTGCGTGGTGCCGAGCACCTCGGCGGCCCGGCCCATCGTGAAGGCGGGGTAGTCGTCGTCATCGAGACGGCCGAACGAGTCGTCTGCTGTCACTTGCACCTCTCTGTGGAACGCGTGGAGGGGCCCTGGCGTTGTTGCCGCCAGGGCCCCGAAGGAACTGCTACACCATCTGCCGGCCCTGATACTGCACCGGCCTTCTCTTTCCGCACCAGCTCACGGGGGGTGAGAGCCTGTGCGGGGATCGCGGTTGCTCGACCGGAGACCACCTCACTATCGATGTCCTGCGGTACCCGGGCTCAGCATTTCCGCCCGGGCGATCCTGATGGCGCCTCGCTCCTCCGTTTCTTCCCTCTGGGATCAATCACTTACCTACTGCTGGCACTGCGTACTGCTCTGTGGCCTGTGACAGCGCCACTCTCCGGCAGCCAGCCCCGTCGCCCGTCCTGCGAATGCTCTGGCTTAGAACCCCACTGCCGAACCTCCCGGTGCGCGCGCCCGCAGCCGACGCCTTCACCGAGGAACCACTCACATACCTTCACTGCTGGATCCTGCGAACTGCACTTGCGGGTATTGCCACTGCATCAACTGCGGTTCTGCCCACGGCGGCCCCTGATCACTGCGGGCCACCCGGTCCGGTTGTCAGTTCCGTCGCCGTCCTGCAACCACCCTGGCTTCGAAACTCCACCACCGCACCGCCCTGCGCACTGCAACTGCATGCACTGCTCCCGGCAGTTCGTGTCTGCCGGGCCCTGCTGTCCCTCTGGGCTACGAGAGAAACCATAGCCAGACGATCTCCCAATGTCTACTCCAGCCAACATAGATTTCTGCGTAGTCGAGGATGAGGTAATCGACCCCGAACAGCGATGGGGGCGGGAGTGGATCCGGGCGAGCGGGCCGCAGTCCGGGCACCACCCCCGGGCAGGCAGGACCGGGGACAGGCGATCCAAAGACCAGGGAGACCCGATGGACACGAAGACCGTCAACGTCGCAGCCCTCGCTCCGCGACGTCCGTCGCCGGCGCACGCGAGAGCGCCCGGGACTTCCTCGACGGGCTCGTTCCGGCGATCGCGGCCGGGGCCGCCGACACGGTGGTCCTGGCCGTCCCGGGTCCGGGCAATATGCGTGAGCGGCAGGACGAGGCCTTATTGCCGCCGCCTGTCCCGCCTCGCTCGTTGACCCGGCAAAGTCACCTTGACCGTCACACCCCGGAGGCACGCATGGCACGTCAAAAGCCCGGCTCACAGGTGAGGATCACCATGGCAGCCTGGTTCCAAGAAGTCGTCGGAGACCCTTGCCAGCTACCCCCCGAGCGGCTCAAAGGCAGACAACTCGCCCTCCTGCACGCGATGGAGAACGGCGGGCCCGAGACGATCCGGGAGCTGATCGAGTCCTGGGGCCTGGTCTGGAAGGTCGGCCAGCACGGCGGCCTCACGGTCGACGTACCGGACGACACCGGCTGAGCTTGTCCTACCTTCTAAGCTCGTGACCTGGGCGAAGAAACACCTGAACGTGACGCTCAAGACCATCAGCCGGCCGAAGGAGCTGTCGGGTTCGTCATCCTGCCCCGCCGCTGGGCCGTTGAGAGGTCGCTCGCGTGTGCATGCCCGTCGTCACGCCCGGGACTACGAACGGCTCATACAGCACTCGGAATCTTTGATCACCTGGGCCGCGATCACCCTGCTGACCAGGCGCATCACCCGCCGGTCCTCTCGCAGAAGCGGACAGCCCGCCTCCCGCCAGGCCCAAGGGGACTGATCCTCTCGGAGACGGTGGTCACCGTCTCCTCCCAGAAATCCCCGGTACCGGGTCCGCACCCCACTCTTCCACGAACTCCCGTGATCTGGCCGAGAGTTCACCTGCTGAGCCGCCGCATCAGTCTGTCCTGGTTTTGTTCACGAGACCGACAGCACCTTGCGCGTCGTGAGTGCCTCCCTGACGGTTCAGCGGGACAGGCCGACTGCGCGGGAGATGACGGTGTCGAAGGTCCGGTCGGACACGACGCGACGCAGGGCGATGAGGGGGCGCGCGCCGAAGCCGGTGGCGTAGCGGGTCCTGGGGCGGCGGGCGGTGACAGCCTTGCCGATCGCGTCGGCGATGACCTGGGGCGGGGAGTTGCGTTTGGTGTTGGCTTCGGAGCGCAGGGAGGAGGCCACGGCGTCGGCCTGGTTGGCGTAGGCGCCGGCGGTGGAGGACTTCTTCAGCTGGTCGGCGGCGATGGCGCCCCACTCAGTGGCGATGCCGCCGGGTTCGACGACGACGTCGATGCCGAAGGGCTTGGCCTCCAGGCGCAGGCAGTCGCTGAGGGCTTCGAGGGCGAACTTGGTGCCGTGGTACCAGCCGCCGAGGGGGGGTGTAGATCTTGCCGCCCATGGAGGTGATGTCGACGATGGTGCCGGAGTGCTGGGCGCGCATCTGCGGCAGAACGAGCTGGGCCAGACGCATGGCGCCGAAGACGTTGACCTCGAACTGACGGCTCGCCTCGTCCATGGGGACGTCCTCGATGGCGCCGGGCGGCCGTCGAAGGTGATGTCGAAGGCGTTCAGTGCGGTCTTCCAGCGCATGGTCCAGCGGACCTGGCCCTTGCCAGTGGGGTCGAGCGACATGATCGCCATGTAGACGCGCGTCAACGCGGCCTGCTCGTTGGGGAAGTGTCCGCGGGCCTTGACCGCCCGGCGGATGCGGGCGTTGACCGACTCGATCGCGTTCGTCGTGCAGACGATGCGGCGGATCTCGGTGTCGAAACGGAGGAACGGGGTGAACTCTTCCCATGCGTTCTCCCAGAGCCGCACGATCGCCGGGTACTTCTTTCCCCAAGTGTCGGCGAACTCGGCGAACCGATCGAGTGCGGCCTCTTCGGTCGCCGCGGTATAGACGGGCTTGAGGACACGCGCGATCTTGTCCCAGTCCTGGCGGGCGGCATAGCGGAACGAGTTCCGCAGCAGGTGGACCACGCAGGTCTGCACGATCGTCCTGGGCCAGACCGTTTCCACCGCCTCGGGCAAGCCTTTCAGGCCGTCGCAGACGAGCATGAGGACGTCGCTGACGCCGCGGTTCTTCATCTCGGTGAGGATGTGCAGCCAGTGCTTGGCGCCCTCACCGCTGTCGCCGGCCCACAGTCCCAGGATCTCCCGCCGGCCCTCGGCGGTGACCGCCAGGGCCACGTAGATGGGCCGGTTGGCGACCGCGCCGTCACGAATCTTCACGTGGATGGCGTCAATGAAGATCACCGGATAGACGGCGTCGAGCGGGCGCTCTGCCATTCGGTCATGCCCTCGAGGACCTGGTCGGTGATGGTCGAGATGGTCTGGCGGGGACCTCGGCGCCGTAGACCTCCGCGAGGTGGGCCTGGACCTCGCCGGTGGTCAGGCCCTTGGCGGACAGCGAGATGACCATCTCGTCGACGCCGGTCAGGCGCTTCTGCCGCTTTTTGACGATCTTCGGCTCGAAGGAGCCGTCGCGGTCGTGGGGCACGGTTATCTCCACCGGCCCCACATCGGTCAGCACCGTCTTGGAGCGTTTGCCGTTGCGGGAGTTGCCGCCGTCCTTGCCCGCCGGGTCGTGCTTGCCGTAGCCGAGATGGTCGGTGATCTCGCCCTCCAGAGCGGACTCCAGCAGCGGCTTGGTCAGCCGCTGCAGCAGCCCGCCCTCACCGGTCAGCCGCAGCCCCTCGGCCTGGGCCCGGCCCACCAGCTCGTCGATCAACTGGTCGTCCAGGGCCTTCACCGACACAGCCTTCACGGGCTCGACAGCTTCGGACTCGGACACGTTCTCACTGGTCATCGATGCATCTTCCATGATCGGGAGTTACACCGAACGTCTTACAGTCCCCCACCTGGTCTATTCGAGTGGCATTTGCCAGAAGGTGCGTCTTTTTTAGGCAGTGAGGTACAGATTCACTCTAGGATGCGACTTGTATCCGCATAGAGCCAAGGAAAGGGAAGAAAATGTCTGAAGATCTGGGAAAGGTTCTCGCCGAACTGAAGCCTTCCGACGTGGCGATCGACCGCACCGGACGTATCGTCATCAATAACCCTGATCTGGCTAAGCGCGTGCGGGAACTGGGGGCTGACGCCCCGATGGACAGCGGTAACGGAAGCGACTGTAACCACAACTGTGCCCCGGAAGAGCTTCCCCAGTAGTACGTACTCTGCAAGGCAAAAGGAAGACGATTTCCCATGAAGCAGGCAGAGGCGGGGCGCGATACAGGGATGTCGAGCGCCGAGCAGGATCGCATGTTTTCCCTGCGTGACGATGTCCTTCATCTCATCTTGCTACCTACAGAGCAGTGCAATTTTCGCTGCACATACTGCTACGAAGATTTCTCTGTAGGGCGAATGAAGCCTGAGATCATCCAAGGGGTTAAGCGGATGATCGATAACCGCCTCAGCGACCTTCGCCGCCTGAAAGTTTCTTGGTTCGGCGGCGAGCCACTGTTGGCCATTAGCGTGGTTGAGGATATTTCCAGCCACATTATGACTGCATCTCGGGGTACGGGACTGGACTACAGCGGGGACATCACAACTAACGGCTACCTGCTCGACGGCGCGATGTTGGATCGCCTGACTCCTGTAGGAGTTCGCGATTTCCAGATCAGCCTGGATGGCCCCGAGGAACTACATGACCGCACCAGGGTGCGAGCCGATGGGCGTGGATCGTTCGAGCGGCTTTGGCGAAACCTATTGTCCATTCGAGACAGTGACGCGCCTGTTAAGGTTTCATTGAGGGTTCACGTTACTCCTGACAACCTTTCCGCTATGCCGGATTTTCTTGCACGGCTTCGGGACGTTTTCTTGGGTGATACGCGGTTCTCGGTCAATCTCAAGCCGGTGGCTCACCTCGGGGGTCCGAATGATGCCACTACGGAGATCCTCGACAAAGGGACTCGAAGGCAAACGCTTTCTCGCCTGAACGCGATCCTTCACCCGGAGAAAAACGAGCCTTCTCGTTCGGATGGTCACGCATGCTATGCGGCCCGCCCCAACTCCCTAATGATTCGCGCAAACGGCATGCTGGGAAAGTGCACGGTGTCGCTGACTGACCCAGCTAATGATTTGGGAACACTGAGGCCCGATGGCACACTGGACGTTCGAAACGACCGGCTTCAACCTTGGTTGCGAGGTTGGGGAAACGGCGATCGACAGGCCCTTCGCTGTCCCGCTGACGGGTTTACATTGCGTGCACCTGAACTTTTCCAAATTGGCCCAAAGCCGGGTAAGGATGCCTAATAATGTCGAAGTGGTCTTCTAATCCTTCGAAGCCATCCTTGCCGTCGCGCGAGTTTTTGCGCCATCACGAAAGATTGCTTCGTCCACCCCTGGAAAAGTGGACGCTGCGATTGCATAGAGAATTGAATGGGTTGAACGTGGCATCGGCCACTGAACCTGAAGAATTCTCTAGCATTTCATCTTGCTTGAATAAGGCAAGCTTTGCGGTCGCCTCGGCGAGGTGTTTTGATAAAGCACTGCAGATGTGTGAATACCAGCTTGCATGGGTTGCGCAGCGGTTCACAGAAAATTCGGACGCAAGGATTCTCGGCCATGCGATCCAGCCTTGGATCAACATCGGGCGCCTACATGTGCTTCGTGGAGATCTGAACGAGGCGCTGCCACATTTCGTCCTTGCTGAACACCTCGCCGATCTGGAGCCAGCAAGACTGGGTCCTTGCTTTCTGTCATCCGACGCATGGAAGACCATTCTAGCTGAAGGCCCATCAGCACTGCCAAGCATTCTATGGAACGTATATACCCTGGAGACGCTAAAGGGCTATCTGAGGGTGAGGGACTTTGCAGGCCTGCGATCCGCCATCTCGCGATCTCGACGCATCGTGCCGACAAAATCTCACGGTTTCATTACCGAAGGTGAAATCTTGGGGCTGCTTCACCAAGGTGATGCAGAAAAAGCCGTAGCATGTGCAGTCGATGCATCCTTTGCTTCCCCATTCGATGAAGCAGCCTACGGCCTGCACGAAGTGACTGGGCTTATCATGCTCGGTCGCACCAGTGAAGCGCTGCACCGTGCAAAGGGTATTGTTACTTTCCTCTCCTATGTAGAGCCTCAGCGCCCCAAGGATTCGCCGACAATTCTTCGTCAGCTCAAGCAGGTGAGTGTTTTGATGGAGGCGCTGGGAGAGTCGCAGTACGCTCTTGCTACTATCCTTCGTGGACTGGACGTCTGTAACGATTACGAGGATGAACCACTGCAATTCTTCTTCCTGAGTTCAGCTCTTCGCCTGGCTCCGGGGCACCCAGAATCCCCAAACTGGGTGCGCGAATATGACTCTCTCGGCAGACACAGTCTGTACGCTGAGGTGCGCTCTGTGCGTGAGGCCGATTCGGACCTGCAGGGCCCGTCACCAGTCCTCGACCTTTTTCGCGCTGTCGAGGCTGTTGCATTGGACAATGAAGTTGGATCTCCCGCGCTCCACCGTTCCCTGGCTCCATTTGATTAATGCCTACTGAGGTTGAACTCGGGTTGCCGTAGCTGGTGACAGAGCTTGATCCCCGCAGTACGTCGTTGTCATGAGGTATGCGCAGGGCGGGGGCCTGATCGATGAATGCAGGCAGTTCCGCGAACGCGTCCGGCTGAAGGCCGCTGAGGGGTTCGTCCAAGGTGAGCCGAGCTCGGTGATCGCGAAGGAGTTACGGGTCAGCGTCCGGTCGGTGCAGCGATAGCGGCGGCGGGACCATGGCGGTCCGAGGGCCCTGCGGTCGGCGGGTTCGGCCTCGCTGCTACGGCTGAGCGAGGCGTAGTTCGCCGTGTTGGAAGCGGAACTGGCCAAGGGGCCGGTGGCGCACGGCTGGCCGGACCAGCGGTGGACGCTGTCGATGACGCTGCCGGTTGTCCGCACCTCGGCCCGGTGTAGGTCCGAGTGTGGGAACACGTCAGTCGCGGCCGTGGATCGTGTCGGATGAACTGTGGTCGCTCATTGAGCCGTTGCCGCCCGAGCCGGCGCCGAAGCTGGTCGAGGACAGACCGCGAGTGCCGGACCGGCAGGCCTTGTGCGGGATCCTGTTCGTGCTGCATACCGGCATCCAATGGGAGTACTTGCCCCAGGAGTTGGGCTTCGGCTCGGGCATGACCTGCTGGCGGCGCCTGGCCGTGTGGAACGAAGCCGGCGTGTGGATCAACTGCATCTGGTGCTGCTGAGAAAGTTGCGGGCCGCGAAGCAACTGGACTGGTCCCGGGCGGTGATCGACTCCTCCCACGTGCGGGCCGCTCGACGGGGCCCCAAAGCGGACCCAGCCCGGTCGACCGCGCACGACCGGGCAGCAAGCACCACGTCGTCACCGACGCCCAGGGCATCCCGCTCGCAGTGTCACTGACCGGCGGAAACCGCAACGACGTCACCCAGCTTTTGCCCCTGATCGACAAGATCCCCGCGGTTTCCGGCGTCGCCGGGCGACCCAGACGCCGACCCGATGCCCTGCTGCCGACCGCGGCTACGACCACGACAAGTACCGTCGGCTGCTGTGGCAGCACGGCATCCGCCCACCGGAGCATCCAGCTCCACCGCCTCGAAATCGACCCCGCCGACCCCGATGACGGTGTGGTTCCGCTTCATGGAGGAGTCCCTGATCGCCTCGCCCCTAAGGCAGCAATACCTCAAGGTTCGCCGGGCGCGGCAACTCGATCACCCGAGGGCGTGAGGGCGGTGTGCCACAGCGGTTGACCAGGCAATAAACCGTGCGGGCGGCCCAGTTGCGACGCTCCTGCGGCAGGCACACGCTGGTGGTGTCGGCCCGACAGACCTGACTTCCCATGCGCCCCGATGACAGCTCGACCGTATCCGTACACAGGAGGCGAACCATGTCGATCATGTCGGACCCCACGACGGTGGATGGGTCGGTGCGGCCCGTCACGAGGAACGATTTCGAGGAGCCGACACAGCAGCAAGCCAAGCAGGGCGGCACCGTGGAAGCCGTGCTCGTGGAGCGGGACGCCAAGGACTTGGCGCAGCTCAGGACTCGCGTGGAACGGCTCGAGGCGCGGACCGTGCTGGAACAGGCCGGTCCGGCCGTGGGGACGACGGTCAGCGGGCGCTACAGCAGCGGAGGTGTCGGGACACTACTCGAACTGCGCGTCGACGTGGACGGTTCGCGGCCCATGATGCGGATCAGCGGAGACTTCTTCCAGGTCAGCGGAGCGACCACGAATCACGTCGGTTCGTTCGTCGTCGACGCGCTGACCGCCACCTCCACAGAGACCTCGGTAAAACTCACCGGACGGGGAAGGTTCAGCTTTCCCGTCCTGTCCCCACACGTCGAAGTAAAGATCCCCCGGAGCACGACTGCTACGCCCCACCCGGGCCAGGCCACCGTGCGGTTCTCCACGGACGGCGGGGAGCCCAGCGCGAGTTACCTGTGCACCTTCGTCTCACCGCACTTCCGCAGCGTCAAGCTGGAACAGGACTCGGTGGCGGGAGCGGTCCCGTTCGTCTCGTACAACACAGGGTCGCTGCCGCAACCGCCGACAAGCCCGGCACGTGTCCTGACCGTGCCGGCCTCGTACGCGGAGGCAGGGATCGAGGTGCAGATCGCTGGGACTCCCGACGTCATCCCCACCGACACTGCGGGCTCGGACTCAAGGTGGAATGACGCGGAGTTGCACAACGCCATGGTCAACCACTTCAGCCTCTGGCGGGACGTCCCCCAGTGGCAGGTATGGCAGCTGGTGGCCACCTCGTACGTCGACGACGGTGTTCGAGGCATCATGTTCGACGCCGGCGGGACCTTCCAGCGGCAGGGCTGCGCGGTGTTCTACGACGCCATCAAGGGCGATGACGCGGCCAACCAGCGGGCGCAGCTGCGCACGTACGTCCACGAACTCGGTCACGCCTTCAACCTGTTGCACTCCTGGCAGAAGAACTTCGCCGACCCGCCCCAGCCGCTCGGCCCCAACGGCGGTCTCGGGGACCTGTCTTGGATGAACTACGTACAGAACTACCAGCCGTTGCCGCCGGCGCCCGGCGGGCCGGCCGCTTACTGGGCGGCGTTCCCCTTCCAGTTCACCGACGCGGAACTCGTGCATCTGCGTCACGGCTTCTACCGTGACGTGATTATGGGCGGCAACCCGTTCGGTGTGGGGGCGGCCGAAATCGACGTGGGCCTCTTCGACGACCCGGTCGTCGACAACTCCGGCCTCACGCTGGAACTGCGCTCGGGCGGAACCTTCCGGTTCGGCGAGCCGGTCGTCGTCGAACTCAAACTCGCCACTACGAACCTGCGCGGATGCACCACACATGGACGTCTGCATCCCAAGGACGGCCTCGTCACCATCGCCATCCGCACCCCTTCGGGCGAGACCAGAACATACAGGCCCTCGCTGCTCCGCTGTGCGGACCAGGAGATCCGGACGGTTCTGGACGCCGACCGGCCTGCGATCTACGAAAGTGCCTACATCGGGTACGGCAAGGACGGCTTCTACTTCCAGCAGCCCGGCCGATACCAGCTGCGGGCCGAGTACTCGGCCGCGGACGGCTCCCGGGTGCTCTCCCAGGTCCATCAGCTCACGGTCCGCGCACCCCGTACCGATGCGGACGAGGATGTCGCCGAGCTGCTGTCCGGCGACGAGCAGGGCACGCTGCTGTACCTACGGGGCTCCCCGGCCGAGACCCTCAGGACGGGGAACGAGGCTCTCGACCAGGTACTGGACCGGTACCCCGACCACCCGCTGGCCGTCTACCCGCGCTTCGTCAAGGGCTTCGGTGCCTCGAGGGACTTCAAGGACCTCACCGCTGGCAGAGAGCTGCGTACCCGTCGTGCCAACACGGACGAGAGCATCGCGCAGCTCAGCAAGGTGGTGGAATCCTCGGTCGGTGAGGGGGGTGTCGACAACATCACTCTCAATCAGGTGATGCGGCGGCTGTCCAGGGTGGAGGCCGATGCGGGCGATACGCGACGGGCGACCGAGGTGATGGACGAGATGGTGGGCATCTTCCGCCGCAAGAACCTCAGTGACCACGTCATGCGGGACATCGAGGCCCAGGCCAACCGGACCAAGGAAGAGAACACGCGCCGGTAGGGCCGGAGGAAGCCCTTCATGTCCCAGTCCACTCCCTCCGACAGTGAGGGCGGCGGCCGGGCGGCCGCCGCCGTCCAGCTCGTCCTGCGTGCGGCGGTGGGCCTGCACTTCGTCGGCGAGCCGGTTCCCATCGAAGTGGAGCTGCGCAATGTTAGTGACACGGACGTGTGGATCGTCGGTGTACTCGACGGTTCCGAGGCGGGGATACGGTTCCCGCACTACGGCAGTTCGGTTCTTTACAACGGGCAGGCGGTCGCCGAACCCTGGGCGGAGGATCCCCTCGTCGGCCCGTTGCTGCGGTCCCACTTCCGTCGGCTCTCCCCGCACGAGGGCTTCGATCCCACGACCGGAGAAGGGGGTGCCGGCCTTCCCCTGACCGTCTTCACGCAGTTCCGGCCCGCGGCAGAAGGCCGGTATCAGTACCGGCTGACCTTCTCCACCGAGAGCACCCGTCCTGAGCAGTGGTTCGGACGTTTCGGGCAACGTGACGACGAACGCGACGTCCTGCTGGACCTGATCAGCCGTGTGCCGCGTCGCGTCCTGACCGCCACGACCGATGTGACGGTACGGACCTGATGCGTGCTCCTTCCGCAAACCGGTGCCGGAGCGCACGCATCACAGCACGGTTAGCGTGATTGATCGCCCCGCTGTACGGCCGTTGGTTCTTTTCGTTGCTCGTCGAGGACGGCATCGCCCCGGCCCCGCCCTCCACGAGCGCGGCGGTCGGCATCGGCGCCGGAATCAGCTCCCTGGTGACCCTTTCCACCCGAGAAAGGTCACCGCACCGAGGTTTGAGCGGCGTGAGCACAGCTGGCCCGCGCCCAGCATGAGCTGTCGCGACAGGTGGTACTAGCATGAACGCAAAACAGCGATCCGGGCCGGATTGCCAGCGGTGACATATACAGGCGACGAGACGACCCCTGACACGCTCAAGCTGTACATGACGCTGTACGTGCAACGCATGCGTGACGGCGATGCGGACGGACTGTCAGACCTGTCCTGGCACCACCAACGGTTCGCACGCCGCGACGAGGCAGCCGGCGCCCGCCGGGTCATCCGTACCTACGGAAAGGGCGCAGCGGGCACGGTCTCCATCGAGTTCACCGCCGAGGACCCTTACAACGTCCGCGGCGGATACATCCACTACCGCCGCACCAACCAGACGGAGCCTTTCACCGTATTCAAACGGAACGGTCTGTGGCTGTTCGGCATCGGCTCGGACTGAAGCACGTCGCATAAGTCCACAAGGGGTACGACGACACCGACATCGCCGACAAGCTGAACCTCACCCACGCCACAGTCGGCATGCGCAAGACCCGCCGCTTAGGCAAGGCTCTGTACGACGCGGCCCGTCAGCGGCGCAGCTGGCTCCCCGAGCAGAGCAGCTCCATACCAAGGCCGGCGCCGCAGCGGCCGCATACGCTCCAGTCTTCGGGCTCTCGCTTTTCGCATCGTGCGATTGGTTGGCACCTTCGACGCTAGGGACTAGAGCCCGACCCAACTTCGGCGCGGCGGTGCGCAGCGGAGGACCCGGCCTGCTTCAGCGCGTACCCGGCCGCTGCCAGGGTCCGGCACGGCGTGAACAGTCCCGGTTCCTCCACCAGCCAGCCTCGCTCGACCAGCCGTTCAGCTTCGACCAGAAGCCTGCCACCTTGCTCTTGTCCGTTGACAGACCCAGCGCGGCACACAGGGGATGCGCCCGCATCGGGTGCTCGCTTCTTGGAGGACCTCAGCATGGAAGGGGCGACGTTAACGGGATCTCGCACTGCGGGTGGGCGAGCACGAGCAGGAACTGACGGCCTGCGCTCAGCCGACGCCCGCGGTGTCCGCGAAGAATGCGGGGCTCCGGGCCCAGCGGCCGGGGCCCGGTTCTCCGGCGCACTCGCCGCGACGTGGCTGCACCCGAAGGTGCCTATTTGGTACGCGACTTCCGGTACTCCTCAACCACTATGTCGGTCAGCTCAGCCACCGACGTCTCCGACGTGCGCTTGTCGAAGGTGATCTCGCCG
Source organism: Streptomyces sp. NPDC059371 (assembly GCF_042751995.1). NCBI lineage: Bacteria > Bacillati > Actinomycetota > Actinomycetes > Kitasatosporales > Streptomycetaceae > Streptomyces > Streptomyces sp. NPDC059371. The sequence continues at coordinate 85,348 of NZ_JBHYXD010000028.1, forward strand.
TGCTGAAGCAGGTTGACCCGGTCGCAGACTTCGAAGACCTGGGCGTAGTTGTGCGCGATGATGATGACGGAGACCTCGCCGCGGTCCTTGAGGTCGTTGACCAGGTCGAGAATGAGTGCGCCTTCCTTGGCGCCCATCGCGGCCAAGGGCTCGTCGAGGAGGAGGACCCTGGCCTCGGAATAGACCGAACGGGCCACGGCGATGGCCTGGCGTTGGCCGCCAGAGAGCTTGGCGACCTCGACATCGACCGACGGGATGTTCACCCCCATCTCGTCCAAGTGCTCCTGGGCGATCCTGCGCATCGCACGGTTGTTCAGCAGCCGGGTGAGGCCGGTCTTCTCCCGGTTCAGGAACATGTTGTGGTAGACCGTCAGCTCGTTCACCAGCGCCAGGTCCTGGTACACCGCGTCGATGCCGAGCGAGCGGGCGTGGTCGACTGACTTGAGCGTCACCTCGTCGCCGTTCAGGAGGATGCGGCCGGCATCGGGCCGGTGGAAACCGCAGAGGATCTTCAACAGGGTTGACTTTCCCGCGCCGTTGTCACCGACAAGGGCGAGTACCTCACCCTTGTCCAGGCGCAGGTTCACGTCTCGTAGCGCCGTGACCGCGCCGAAGCCCTTGACCATGTGCTCCACGGAGAGCGCCGGCGCCGGTGTCGTCCCGCTCATCGGCGGCCTTCCCTTCGCAGTCCGGCCAGGTGCACGTTGAGCACCATGGACAGGATGATCGCCGCACCGAGGATGATGTTGAACGGGTTGGCGTTGATGCCGATGAAGTTGAATCCGTTGCGCAGCTCCGCGAGGACGAGCGCGCCGAGCAGCGCTCCGACGACCGTCCCCGATCCGCCGGCCAAGGCTGTACCGCCGATGACTGCGGCGGAGACGGCGGTGAACATCGGGGACGCGCCATCTGCACCTGCAGAGGTCGGGTCGATCGAGTCGACGCGGAAGGCCTCGAGGATTCCGGCAAAGGCGCCGAGGGCGCTGGTAGCCATGAAGTTGCCGAACTTGATGCGGCCGGTTCTGATGCCGGCTTCGCTCGCGCCGAGCGGGTTGCCGCCGGTTGCGATCGTATGCAGGCCCCAGCGCGAGCGGGTGAGTACCACGTGGAAGTACGCGACGATGATCAGGCACCAGATCAGTTCCGACCAGTCCGACTGCCCGAACCATCCACGCACCCCGTGCGCAGCCTCGGGAATCTGTGCCGGGTACGCGTGCGACGTGGTCAGCATGATGCCCAGGATGAGGAAGAGCATGCCCAGCGTGGCAACGAACGACGGTACCTTGAGGACGACCACTACGAAGCCGTTGGCGAGGCCGATGACGGCGCCGGCCAGTATCGAGCCGATGATGGCGATGATCGGGTACGTGCCGTAGTAGTCGATCATGTAGTGCATCAGGAACGGCGAGAGCGCGAAGACGGCGCCCACCGACAGATCGATTTCCCCGCTGACCAGCAGCAGCACCATGCCCGCTGCGATGATCGCGTACGGCGCAGTCTGTTGGGAGAGGTTGACCAGGTTGCTGCGGGCCAGGAAGTCGGAGTTGTTGGCCCAGAAGTACAGCAGCAGGCCCACCGCGACGATGAAGATGGTGGCCTCGCGGCGGATGACGAACGCCTCGAAGGCGAGGCGCAGCGGGCCGTGCCGCCTTACCGGCGGGGTGCCGGCGGGGGTCTTCCCGCTGGTCGCGTTCTGCACGGTCCGCTCGCTCATGCGTGTCCTATGGCGCCGGAGCGCTTGATCAGCTGTTGCCTCGTGCTGGAGCCTTCGTACCGGGTCTTGGTCTGCAGATACGGGTCGACGTTGTCCTTGGTCACGAAGAGCAGGCCGGTGTCGGTGACACTCGGGATCACCAGGCCACCGGATAGCTTGTACATCCACAGGTACAGCACGCTCAGGAAGCCCTGCAGATAGGGCTGTTGATCGATGGTGAAGTCGAGGTCACCCGCTTTGATCGCGGTGAGGGTGTTCGGGTTCAGGTCGAATCCTCCTGCGACCACGCCCTTCTTCTTGAGGCCGTACTTCTTCACGACCTTCCCGACGCTCTCCGTCGAGCCCGCGTCGACCGCGAACAGGCCCTTGAGGTCTTTGTGTCCGCTGGCATACGCATCGATGGTCGACAGTTCCTGAGGAAGCTCCGCGCCGCTGGCGATCGACTTGAAGTTGATCGACTTGCCGGATGCCTCTATCGCATCGGTGGCCCCGTCGATGCGCGGCTGGATGTTGAGCGCGCCCGGGGTGGCGATGAACCCGACTGCGTCCCCGCCGGAAGGCATCACCGAGGCGATTCGGCGGCCCAGCTCGACCCCGGACTGGTAGAGGTCCTGGCCGATGTAACAGAGCCGGCTTGTCCCCGGATCGCCCTTCGCGCCGTCCGCGTTGTACGAGACGGTCGGGATTCCGGCGTCCAGGGCTTTGTCGACGGGCGACTTGAAGGCGTTCTTGTCGACGACCGCTACCGCGATACCATCGGCCTTCGCGGAGACGGCCGCGGACATGGTGCTGACCATTTCCGGGACACTCGAGTCTTTCGAGCCGGTCCACTGGAACGAGGCGCCCAGGAGTGCGCAGGCATCTGCCGCGCCGTATTGCGTCGGAGTGAAGAACGGGTTGGTCGTGACGTGGTTGACGAACACGAACCTCCACTTCGGGGTCTTGGGGAAGTCGCCGACACCGTCGCCAGGTTTGTTGTTGTCGCTCTTGTTGTCGGCTGAGCAGGCGGACAGTAAGGCGGCCGCGGCAGCCGATGCGCTCATCATTCCGGCGCCGCTCAGCAGCCGCCGCCTGGCCAGCCCGTTCAGGCCGAGCGTGTCGACGGCCTGTTCCACCTGCGGATCGATCTTCTTCATGATCACTCCGGTGCGCTCGGTCCAAGCTGCCCGATATTTCGAACGGCGTTCGGAACGTTTGGTGGAGGTGAACGTAGAACTGGCCCGGTGGGTCGTCAAGGCTCTCAGCGGGCTACGGTTTCGCCAACATTCGTCCGTGGATCGACGGTCCCGCCATGCCCGCGTCGTCCCGGTCAGAGGCTGGCTTTGGCCTCTGGATAATGCCGTCGGAGCACGGAAAGACCGATCGCCGCCCGCCGCACGCGCTCTCGCGCAGTCGCCACGGCCGCGTCGGCAAGGTGCGCTCCGGAGGGGTACAGCGACGGCGCGTTTCGCACCGTGAACTTGAGGTGGACAGGAGCCGCCACACGCACGAGGGCCGGGATCTCGTAGTAACGGACCACACCGCCGAAGTCATCGGCGCTCTCCACATAGACGTCCAGCGGCACGTCGACTGCGCCCCGGATCGCCGCCATCTGGGCGAGAGTGAGATCGATCGGCAGGTTGATCGTGGTAACCCCGAGGTCCTCAAGCACCCGTGCGGCTGCAGGATTGGCCGTCGGCATCGATATCGACGACTTGATCCCCAGGTCTGGCGGCAGATCGCCGGACCGCCGCATTCGGCCGAGGACCCACAGCTGGCCGATGTCGGCCACGAGCACGCTGCGCACTCCGAGTTCGCAGCCCCGGATGACGTCCTCGACCCCGTACGCGAGCTGATCGGCCCCGCGCAGCACCGCCGCCGCACCGCCACCCGCGACGGACGTGGCCTGGATGCCGATGTCCCAGCCACCGCGCGGTCCGACGAAGAGACAGACCTCCACGTCGCGTTCGCAGCCGAGCGCCACCATTTGCTCGATCTCCGATTCGGCGAGGAGCATCATTCCGCTGCCCTGGCTGATGCGGTGTATCCGGATGCCGTGTCGCTCAGCCTCATCCATAACCGCCTGGAACGGCCCTGGGCCTTCGACCGAAGGGATCTCCACCCGGTACTGCGCGCCGTCCGGGAAGCGCTTGGCGGAGTCGGGCAGTTCCCCGAGGTCCCGATCCGGCAGCCCGAGCGCGGACAGCGACCGCCGTGACTTTTCCATGCCGTCCATTCGGACCTTCTCTCGATCGATATGCCGAACCGTGTTCGACATTGCTGCGCTTGGACGGTAGGCAGCCAATGACGGCCCGTCAACGGTCGGCCAAGTCATCTGTGGGGCGGGCTTCCGGCGACGTCATGTCTCACGTGCCGGTTGCTCCGATCCAGCACCGCCGGTGCTGGCCGCCTTTTACTCAGCGACTGACACCAATCCGTCCGCGCACGCGGGGTCCACTTGAGGAGACTGCGGGTACAACCTGACGGCAGAGACTCCCCAGTGGGGGCTTCCGCGCAACTGAGGGCGGCCGAAGCGGCATCCGGGGTCTTCTTCCGCCAGCGTGAACCGGTCCGCCCCGGAGAACGCCGGCTCGCCGCGGCAGGGGTCGCCGCAACCCGGGGGCCCCGCAGCGACCCGAGAACGTTAGGAATCCCGCGTGCAGCGCGCGGCCGTGCCTCCGGTGCAGTCATACGGTGCACGAGTACGACAGCTGACCACTGAGTGCCCCCGCGACAGAACGGACCGCGGCCCACCGGCCGTCACCGACTTGTTCCCGCAGTCCCGGGCGAGCGGTGGTGGTTCAGGCCCGGTCAGTGGTGGAAGTGGCGGCAGCCCCAGGAGGCTTCGTCGACACGGTGACCTTGGCTCCGGGCGTGTAGTCGGTCCCGTCGATGCGCAGGTGGTGCGACAGGGTGACGGTGACCGGCTTCTCGTCCATGCCAAGGGGCGGGCCGACTACGGTCGGGGCCGTACGGGGAGCGGTCTCGGGGCGGGCCTCGGCAGTCTCGGTGACAGCTTCGGTCTGCTCCGCCGCGGCGGGCCTCTTGATGGTGGGTGTCGTAGCCATGGCGCGCACTGTTGCTGGTGGCCGCGGTACTGTCGCGTGCTCGCAGGATCAAGGGGGAAAAGTACGAATGGCTGGGTTGCGGAACTGGTGGTCAGAAACCCCGAAGGCGATTCGATGGGTGGCCTACATAGCCGTCCCCGCTTGGGGCGTGGCGCTCTTCCTCGGACTGTGGGGGGACAATCATGGATGGTGGCACAATCGCGAGTTCCTGACGAACCTTCTGTCCAGCTTCACAGGGCTGCTACTTGGCGTTCCATTCGCCCTGGTGGTGCTCTCTCACCTGGGGTCGATGCAGGCAGATGCAGCCATCCGGCGTGCAGCAACCCGCCGTGCGCTGGTGGTTGCTGCACGGTTCCGGGCGACGAGCGTCAGGGGGTTCATCAACCCTGATCCTGCGCAGGCGATCGGCGGCCTCATCGAGCTGCGGAAGATGAACGTCAAGCTGAAGACAGCGCTCGACAATGCCTGGAATGACCACCTCGATGTGACCGCCGAGGCGATGCGCCGGAACAGGATCGTCGGCGAGGCCTACGACGCTCGCAAGGTGGTCATCGACCAAGTCTTCGCGCTCGCGGGCGAACAGCGACAGGCGTGGCTTGCTCAAGTGGTACAGGACTGGGGCCGGCTTGATCGCGACGTACGCCCTCGGCTGGAAGAGGTAGGCGGGCGGTGGCTGTCCGAGGAGGCGTACACCGCGATGCGGAAGGCCTTCAGGGAGCTGGACAACCTGAGTGCGCAGCCGATGCGTTCCCTCCGTCGCACCCGCCAATCGTTCGACGAGCCTGATGCGGGCTTCACGTATCCGTCATTGCAGCAGCGCCTGCAATCCTCCAAGACGCTGGAGCATGACGTCGCCGCAACGAAGGAGGTCATCGTGGCCATGCTGGGGATTCTGCGGAACATCAAAGAGATTGAGCGCATTGCAACTCCCTAGCGGCGGGCGGCGACGACGGCGGCGGCGCCAGACATGAAGTGCGCTCCCTCTGCACCAAGATTGCCGGGGTAGACCGTGCCTACCTCGACCTCGACGACCAGGTGGCCGCTGGCGGTGACCTTCTTACCGGCGATGACGGGATGACCGGTTTTGATGTTCTTCGCGATGCGGCCCGAGTCTCTGTGCGTAGTGCACCGGCAGTTCTGTGGCCGTCAGGTACCAGCGATGGGTCGCATCGTCCTGAAGGATGGCCCGGCGACCGTCGGCGTTGGTGCGTAGGTGGTCGTCGGTCGCGACGGTTCGCAGGAACTGCGCCTGATCGGGGTTCGTGTCGGGCTGTTCGGCGAGGTCGAGGAAGTGCTGGCACATCGCCGCGGTGTCACGGAAGCGTCCCCAGGCCACGAGGTGCCGCTGGCCGGGCAGGGTGTGGACGTTGACGGGGTGTGGACCGTCGGCCGGTTCGTCGGTGTCGCGGCGGCCGACAGGGTGATCGTCGTCGCCGTACCGGCGGCTCTACTCTCAACGCTGTGGGCCGAGGCGGCCAGGCCGTAGTGTCCTCGCCCAGGAGTTTGCGTTTGCCGGCGCTCTCCTTGGGGCGGCACACGCCGTCGCCCTCGTTCGTGAACAGCGCTGTGCCTGCGACAACGTAGGTACGGGCCACGAAGGGCGTTCTGTCGACCCTCGTCACCGCCTCCGAGAAGGCCTACGAGAAGGCCGGCGGAGCGAAGGAACCCGAGGGCCCCGGGACACCCACCGCCGTGATCAACGACAAGCGGATCCCCATGGAGTACAACAGCCTGCTCCTCAACGGCGCCGCCTTCAAAAGTCTGCTCCAGCAGATCTCCGACAAGCCCTGGGACTGGGTGGCGACCTCCTTGTGAACGGGCGCGCCACCACCGGCGAGGCGTGGTTCCGGGCTCACCGTATCGGTCCTGCCCGCTGCGGCTTCTCCCGAGCGGGCTTCAGCTCCGGAGAAGTCGAGTCGAGGCGAACGGACTCGGGGTGACCGCGCAGGCCTCGCTCCGCCCGCTCTCGGGGGTGTGCCGGTGGTTGGGCGGCAGCACGGCCTGCCCGCCGGCGGGTTCGTCACCGAACTGCGTCCGGCCGGATCAGGAAGTGATCGGCAGATCCCTGCGGGCCTGTTCCAGGTCGGTTGCCCAGATCCACAGCCGGTGCTGGGGCGGGACCCGGTGATAGCCGTACAGGCCGGTCTCGGTCAGTGTCCGCAGGTCCACGCACACCCGCTGATAGGCCTGGTCGATCGCCTCGGCCGGGTCGGCCAGTTCTGCCGCACCGAGTTTGATGCAGGCCCGGTACTCGTATCCCAGCAGGAGGTCCTGCCCGAACTGCGCCCACACCCCGAGCTGCTGCGCCCAGGCGGTCCCGGCATCCTCCAGCAGCAGGTTCAGATCCTTCGCGGACGGGATGGAGGGGTAGATGAGGAAGGTGGCGGCCCAGCCGAGCGCCACCATGTCCAGGTTGAACGTCCGTCGGCGGGGATCGTCGCGTGGCGGCAGCGGATCCGAGGCGCTGCTGGCGAACCAGGGCGCGGTGTAGGCGAGCAGGCGTCCGTGGTCCTCGAGGAGTTCACCGGTGGCGATCACGGCCATCTTGCGCTGGGAGCCGTCCGAGCGGGCCAGGCGGTTGGCGACCATCGTCGTGTGGGCCTCTGCCGCCGCCCGGCCCGCGGCCTGGTGGCGCTCCGCGGCGTCCGTGGTGATCCGGGAGACGAGGTAGTCTCGCAGGTCCTGCGGCAGTGCGTCGTAGGTGCCGTCCTGCAGTCGCGTCTTCGTGCGCTCGAGAGCGGCCTGGGCGGTGGTCGGGGCGCCGCCGTAGTGGGTCTCCGGGGTGTCGATGGACACCATGCGCACCGGCATGGCGATGTCGGGGGTGTCGCCGTCGGTGATGCTGAGGAACCGGTAGTCCTTGGGGGGTCTGTTGGGACCCACGAAGCCGAGATCAACCACAGTCATTCTCCCGAAGATCAGCCCGAGGGCACGGTGTTGGGGCATCGGGCAGGAGCGTCACGGCTGGCCAGATGCCTCGGCGCGGCCCGCTGCCGGTATTACCTCAGCGGTTCCTGGCCCCGGCCCGCTCCTAACGTTGTGTGGGAGGACTCCACCCGCCGGTGCAGCACCGCGTGCTCCGTCCCTGTCTGCCGCGCCGGGTCCATGTGCCGGCCGCGGCCGGGGCAAGGTGGTCGGCGGTGACACGGAAGACGGGGGTCTTGTGCCGCGATGCGTTCGAAGGCCTCCATCGGGGCTTCCCGGCCCACCGGCAGGTGGGCCCGGGCTCCCGGTGCGGCTGAGGCAGCCGAGCTGTTCAGCAGCCGGCTCCAAGGCCTGAAGGTCGGTGCGCAGGGCCGCGACGTCGACGACTGGGCGGGCTGTGGGCTGCTGTTCCCGGCCGAAGAGCAGCTGCTCGGACACGGCCGGTGGCGGCCCGGCCGGACCGTGCAGGAAGTAACCTCCCAGCCCGACATCGCCCCTGCTGGCGCTGGTGCCGACCGCAGGGACGGGGCGGCGGGGTGTCTCAGGCTAGTGGCACGGCCAGTTCCTCGTCCGGGCACCCTGCGGCAGCCTGCTGCAGCGCCTGCAGTTCCGCGGGGTCCACGCTGAGCTGCCAGCGCGTTTTGACGCTCACCCAGTCGGCCACGTAGTGGCACTGCGCGTCGACGGCCGGCGGCATCCAGGTGCTGGGGTCCTGGTCGGCCTTCTGCCGGTTCGTCCTGGCCGTCACGGCCACCAGGGAGCGGGACCATCCCAGGTCATTGGCGTATGCCTGCCTGCGCTCGGGCGTCCAGTCGTAGGCGCCGGAGTCCCAGCTTTCCGCGAGCGGCACCATGTGGTCGATGTCCAGGCCGGATGCCCCGTTCACGAGGGCGTCGTCGTAGTAGCTGAACCACTGGCCGTCGCTGAGGGTGCAGTTGACGCCCTGTGTCGGCGCCTCGACCGCTTCGTCTTTCAGCACCTCCATGCGAGTGTTGCAGCCGTCTTTGTCGGCGTCGATCCAATGGCGGAACTTGCTGCGCTCGTAGCCGGCCCTGACCTCGCCCGCCACCGGGAGCTCGGCAATCAATTCGCGCACACTCCCCACCCGGGTCAGGTCATGGGCCTGTGCCGCGGCCACCGGCAGGCCACCGGCCAGCGCCACCGCGGCCAGCGTGCAGATCAGCGTCTTCTTGAGCGTCATGCGGCATGACTACCGAAGCAGAAACGGTCACCCCGCGACGGCGCCACCACCAGTCACCCGAATGCGGCAAGCCACCAGTCCCTGCAGCGCAGTTCCGCCCTGACCCTTGCAGCTCACCCTCTTGCGTGGCCCGGGCCGCTCATCGCCCCGCGCTGGTGCCGTCGCTGAGCGGGGTGCCCGACGAAACGACACGAGCCTGCCCTCTGCGATCACCGCTGACCAAAGCTTTGCCTCGCGCGTGGTCGGCTGACGTCGCGGGATGGCCATCGAGGGCAAATGTAGCGAGCCGGTGCCGGTCAGCGGGTCGGCGGTGCGCTGACCAATCGTGGTCGGGGCGATGGCCAGGATGTGGCGGCGGTCAGGGGGTGTCGCCGGAGTAGTAGAAACGGCACGTCACACCCGGTCCAGACATGCGGGATTCGCCGGGGTGCGGGTCGTACAGGGCGCGGCCGCCGGGCCACTTCCCGAGTTCGGTGGGCAGGGCCACGCCGTCGTCGACTTCCTCGGTCCGCCATCCGTGGATGTCCAGCAGCAGGCCGTCCAGCGGTCCGCCGACCAATGCGGCGTAGGTCCGGTGCGGGAGCGGGCCGGGGTTGGGGTCCTCGTGGTCCGCGCCGTAGACACGCCGGTTCAGCAGCTGCTCGTCGCCGTTCATGCCCTCCAGCGTTGCAGCCGCCACCGACAACGCGGGCTCGCCCAGCACTTTGGGCTTGCCTGCATGGTCGGTCGCTGCGCCTTGCCATGGCCGGATCAGGTGGCGCCGACGTCCGAACCAGCCGCCGGCCTTCTGCACGGCCTGCTCGGTTTCCGTCTCCTGGCGGTGACCCTCCTGGTCCTGGCGCTCGCGTTCGCCGACTTCAGCCTGCTGTTCGGCCGCGACGGCCTGGTCCTGACAGTTCTCGCACAGCCGCGGGTGCGACTTGCGCGCCGTGCTCCAGTCCCGTACATCGACCACGGCCCACCGGCCGTCACCGAACTTGTTCCCGCAGTCCCGGACAGGACGGTGGGCCGGGCCGCAGGTGATCGGCCCGGCCCACCCCGGCTTTACCACTGCTCGCCCGGCGAGGAGCGGGCCGGGCGAGCAGTGGTGATTCACGGCTGGTCAGTGGTGGAAGTGGCGGCGGCCCCAGGAGGCGTCGTCGATGAAGCGGCCGTGGTCGTTGCGCAGAGTCGCGGTGTCGCGGTCGTTGTTCCACACGTAGGCACGGCGGTCCTGGAAGAGATCAGTGCGGGTGTCGCGGCCGATGCCGGTGTGGACGCGGACCGTTGCACGGCCGGCCAGACGGTAGTGGTCGAAGGTGTAGGTGTGGCCGTCCTCGTCCGAGAGGGTCCAGCCGTCCAGGTTCACGCTGCGGCGGGTGTTGTTGGTGATCTCCACCCACTCCTGGTTCAGGGAACGGTTGGAGCGGTCGTCACGGCCCGGGGAGTCGTACTGCACGTCGCTGATCTCCACCGCCTGGCGGTGCGGGCGGGGGTCAGCGGCCGATGCCGGGACCGCGACCGCGGCGGTGATGGCAGCGGCGGTCAGCGCAGCGGCGGTCAGGCGACGGGCAGATGTGGATACGGTCATCGGGAATCCCCCTGCAATTGTGCGGGCACAGCCCTGAAAACGCCCTGGTAGGTGCCGGGTTGTGCGGTGTGCGGGTGGCGGCCAGCCGGCCGCGCATTCACACCATGCCCTCCGACTCGTCTGAATGTGAACGCGATCCGGGGCGCGTTACTGATCAACCGCAGCACCGTGACACTTGGCTGCAACAGCCATCCACTTCGCCGCCGCACGACGTTGACGCGGGCCCGGCCTCAGCAGCCTTGCTGCAGTTGGCCATCAGGCACTGCCCGCCAGGTACCGCCACCCCACCAGGCAGCCAGCCGTCACCCAAAAGTGAGTAACAGCCCCTTTGTCTCGGCCAGTAGCTCTGGACGGCAAAAAAGACCCCGCCCGCGGAACGGGACAGGGTCTTCACAGAGCGCCGGGCAGGCCTTGCACCTGCATTTCCCCGCAGGAAGCAGGGCGTCCTTCCTTGGACCACCAACGCATCACCAACCAGCGCGACTTCCGCCGACCAGCTCAAGATCAGTCGTAGCGCACGCCCGGAAGAGCGCAGCATGCTGGCCGCAGGCGGAACTCCGTCATCGAAGACCGCGCAAGGCAAGGGGCGGAAGGGGCGTCCGGCGGTGCGGCGAGCGGACGTGCCCCAAACCCAGGTTGGGCTCCGGCACCGCGTACGGCGCCTCGGGGCGACTTGCCTGTGTGCGGCGCGCTTGCTCTTCGGACAATGAGGGCGGTGCCGGGGACGGGCTCTAGGAGGCGAGTTCGTCCAGGAGTTGGGAGCCGTTGTTACGGACGCTGTCGACGGCCGCCGAGACAGGGCGAGCGTCCAGGTTGCCGTCCGCTGGCCGGCACCCTGTGCCGCTCGATCTGCACAGTGCCGACCCCCGACCGCTCGGCCTTCGCCACATCGTTCGCCAGCCGCTGCAGCCCCTGCGGTTCGTATCGGCGGGCACGTGCATCGCGAGAGGGCGCGTACGTGGCCATCCCCTCCCTGTTCATGAGACTCGCGATCCGCTCCCACTGACGACGCCGCAACTCTGCGATGAGCAGCTCGCTCAGATTCTGAGGCTCGCGCGGGACCAGCCGCGCGTTCCCGGAACGCTCCTGAGCCAGACACACCTGTGCGGCCACCGTGCTGAGATCGAGCCCGGCCGCTTTCCAGACCACCCCCAGCCGGACGAATTCGTAGGGCAGATACTCGTAGATCAACACGCCTCCTACTTCGGCAGTGCGGTCACGCTATGCCGACCGCCGAACACGTCGGAGAGGCGCCGGCGCGGAACGCAGCCGAGGTCGTGCTTGCAACTCACTCGAAACGCGCTGCGCACACGTGTCCTGCCTCACTGTTGAGGCCGCTGGGCAACCCTTGCGGCGTCGAAATCTTCTCCTTGAGATGAAGATCCTTAAAAGGCGGCCTCGCTTACTGATACTCCTCGCCCTGACCGTGGTGGCAGCCGTGACGGTGATCGCCGTCATGGTCATCCAGGCGAACAGGATGGAGACGCTCTCCCCGGGTGAGGAGCGTGACCGTGCCGCGTCGGGAGCAGTCACACCGTCGGGGCAGGTGGACTGCCGGAAGGTCAAGTGCATCGCGCTCACCTTCGACGGCAACCCGGGCGAACCCACCGACCGGCTGATGGACCTCCTGAAGGAGTACAAGGCGTCGTCGACGTTCTTCCTTGAGGGCCGGCGCATCCATGAGTTCCCGGATGTGGTGCGACGGATCGCCAGGGACGGCCACGAGATCGGGGACCACACCTGGACGCATGCGGTGCTGACCGATGTCTCTGACGCCCAGATCCGCAACGAGCTGCGCCGCACGGCACAGGCCATCTCCAGTATCACCGGCAGCGAGCCGACGCTGATGCGCCCGCCCCAGGGCCGCACCGACGACCGCGTCTCCAAGATCTCGAGAGAACTGGGGATGGCGCAGGTGCTGTGGACGGTGACCGCGAAGGACTACGAAACGAACAACACGGCGCTGATCAGCAAGCGCGTGCTCGCGGGCGCCGGCCGCGACGGGATCATCCTGCTCCACCCGTTACACAAGGGCACCGTGCCGGCCATACCTTCCATCCTGAAAGCGCTCAGCAAGCAGGGCTACACCTTCGTGACTGTCTCCCAGCTGCTCGCTCCGGCACAGGCCGAGCCCGGCAAGATCTACAAGTGACCGGCTGACGTGCGGACGACCGCGTCGAAGGTCGAAGGGCGACAAGTCCCGTCTCCGGGAACACCAGTCCTGGCAGCGGAGTGTTCTTCCTCCTTGACCGGTGCCGGCGATTGCAGGTGCTCAGCTCTTACCGATCGTCTGGAGTGCCTCGTCCCAGACGTTGCCCGGGACCGGCAGACGCCAGCCGGCCGTGGCGCCGGACCCACCGCCACGAAACACCCGGACACGCCCCGCACGGGGGCGGGCGGAGCGCGTCCGAACGGCATTCACCGTAGAAACAGCCGCCCCGACCAGCCACATCACTTTCCGGCACCCCCGACCACCACCAGCCGGACCCCGACCACAGCCCCCACCACTGCAGGTCACTGCCCTGCAGAGAACGGTGAAGGGGCAGGCAAAAGTCTTGTACGAGTCGATGCGTGGCGGGCTTGATGTATGCGATCGACTACGGGACGCGGATACGCGTCCGGTAGGACCCACCCAAACCCGAACGCGCCCGTCTGCAGGATTACGGCAAACCAAGCCTGTTCGTGAGTCTGGTGAGCGGGGTCGCCATGGCCTTCCTCGCCGTGGGGCTGTCCACGGACCTCTTCACCTGACGATCTTTCACACCACCTGGCCGCCGACACGGACCCAGGAACGGGTTCTCAGGCCGACATCGCCCCCTCTGGCCGTATTGGCCTGACATTTTGACCACAGCTCCTAGGAGACAAGTTCGTCCAGGAGTTGGGAGCCGTTGTTACGGACGCTGTTGACGGCGGTGGAGACGGGGCGGGCGTCCAGGTGGCCGTCCGCCGGCTGGCCGAGCAGGGCCCGCAGTTCATCGGGGTCCTGGTGGCCGGGGTCCAGCCAGGCGTCATAGCGCTCGGGGGTGAGGGCGAGCGGCATACGGGGGTGGCCGCGGTCACGCTCGGCAGCGCAATCAGCCCTCCACCAGTACCAAGGAGGCCCGCCGGACCCTGGCGCTGGCCACCGAGTTCACCTTCCAGGAACGGCCCAAGATCCCCGAGCAGGGTCGGCGTCCCAAATCTGGGAACCCACCGCGGCGCGAACGTCGACGAACGAGTGACTGAGCTTCTAGTTGGCCACTGACTGCGGGAGTTGACCAGTTGAGCAACACGTTGGCCGGATGTACGACCTTGACCCCATATCAAACGTCCATATAGAGATTTTGTGCAATATTTCGGACACATCTCCTGGCGAAAGGCATGTCATGAAGTTCGCGGTCATCGGCGGTACCGGGCTGATCGGGTCGCAGGTCGTCAAGAATCTGAACGCTGTCGGGCACGAGGCGGTGCCGCACGCGCAGTCCACCGGAATCGACGTCATCAGCGGCCAGGGACTGGGCAAAGCAGTGGCGGGGGCCGACGTCATCGTCAACCTGACGAACTCCCCGACCTTCGACGAAGCCTCCCCGGCCTTCTTCCAGACCTCGATGGACAACCTTCTGGCCGCGGCCCTGAAGGGCGGCGTCGGCCACTTCGTTGTTCTCTCGATCGTCGGCGCGGACCAGGTGCCGGAGCTGGACTACTACCGGGCCAAGGTGCTCCAGGAGGACATCCTCGCGGCAGGGCCGGTCCCCTACTCGATCGTCCGCGCGACGCAGTTCATGGAGTTCATGGACGCTGTCCTGTCCTGGACCGCCGACGGCGACACCGTCCGGCTGCCTGCCACGCCGATCCAGCCGATCGCCTCCAAGGACGTGGCCGACGCGGTGGCGGAAGTCGCCGCGGGCGCCCCGCTGGGGGGCATTCGCAACATCGCCGGGCCCGAGGTCTTCTCCCTGGACGAGCTGGGCCGGATCACCCTCACCCACAAGGGCGACGGCCGCACCGTCGTCACCGACCCCACCGCCGGCATGTTTGCCGTCGTCAAGGGTGACGTCCTCACCGACAAGGACGCCCACCTCGCCCCCACCCGCTACACCGACTGGCTCTCCTGAACCGCTCGCGCCCTCCAGCCTCCACTTCGGCCAGACGCGGACGATCCAGGTAGCCGACAGGTGCTCCATGTGACTGAGGGGGGTATTTTGGCCAAAATTGCCCAAAACGTCCGCAATGAAAACGACTGCCGCGGGGCGGGCCGATCAGTGTCTCGGGCTTTTTTTTCCCCAAAAGCCCCCCAAACCCGCCCATCAGTCACACGTACGGCGGCGGTCAGGCCGACTGACCCGCCCGTGGATTCCGTCACCCCACGAGCCGCATTTCGTCGGTTCCCCGTCGGTGGGCCCGGGCGCGAGCCCACCAACGTGCTCCGGCGCCCCGCGATCCATAGTCGGTTGAGATGGGGCTTCTGAGGGTTACAACGGTGCCCTGCCCTCGGGACACACCCCCGGGGCCGGCCCCCGCCGGCAGGGGGCTGCGGTCAACCGGCGGG
>NZ_JBHYXD010000029.1:0-17574 GCF_042751995.1 Streptomyces sp. NPDC059371
ATGGTGAGGCCGGGACTCATCACGGTGGTGCTGTTCGGTCCGACGCAGAGGGTGCCCGCGTTGCTGCGCAGGTAGGCGACGTCGTCGTTGCGGGTGTTGAGGACGATGTAGCCGTCGCGGGAGGTGACGTCCTGGAATCCGCTGGTGACGACCTGGAACTTGGCGGAGGGGTGGCCGGCGTTGACGGCGGCCCGGTCCACGTAGAAGCAGACGTAGAGATCGTTCCCGGGGTTCGGTTTCCTTTCATTGCGGATGTGGAGGAGCCCTTGGAGCCGGGGTCTGTCGTGACCATGTGCCTGAACGGTCCAAATACCGCATGACGAGCGGTGGTTGGAGTCCCGCTCGGGTGTTCGAGGGGCTCACGGTCGGTCCGCCTGGGGTTGAACGAGTGTGGGCTGTTCGTCCGGGTGATGTGTGAGTGACGCTCGTCGGCGGTCTGGTGCGGTCGGGTCTCGTCGCTATCGGCGGACGCCGTCTTTCTGACCGGGATCCATCCGTGGTACTCAGAACGTAGTGTGAGCGTGGTGACGTGTGCCGCACCACCGTGTCGATCGCAGCAGGATCCGCCGGACAGGCATGGGCCACACTGGAGATGACGTGATGCAAGCGGACGATCCCAACAACCCGCCGCGGACTCCTGAGTTGCTCCGGGTCGAGGATCCTTGGCCTCCTGGTGGGCCCGGGGCGAGGCAGCTTCGGGTGTGGCGGCTGGAGCCTGGCCGGCTCGCCGTGATGTTCGCCGACTACGGAATGGCTGATGACCTTCTCGTACCGCTGATCCGCAAGGTCGTGGCCGAGTACCCGGACGACTCGATCACCTTCTACTACGAAGAGGTCCTCAACCCGGCCTCCCAGGGCTACTACGCGACCCTGACCCTCACGGACGACGGTCACCTCAGCGAGACGGTGCTCGAGGGTGCCGCAGCGTGGGACTTGCACGGCATTCTCGGCCCGACACTCAGGGAGTCCGGCCGCCCCGGCGATGATCGGCCGTTGTGGGGCGGCCCGTAGAGCAGCGATATCGCTTTGCTCGCGTCCGTGTCCTGGCCGTAGCGGGTATGCCGGGCGGGGGTGGGCTGTGTTCGGGGTGAGGATGTCGGCGGCTGCGTCAACACCGACCTCGATGCCGAGCCCGCCGTCGTGACCAGCCTGGCCGCAGCCGAGTTGGAGCAGACTGTGCTGAGAAAACTGTGCGGGACCCTCGTCGAGGTCACGCTGTGCATGCTCGCCCAGCCGCTCGCCGGGCATCGGGACCACGAGGGCGCGGAGTGGGCGCGGTGAGCGGGACGCTGCTCGACCTCGCCCAGGACTACGAGAGTGAGGCCGCCGGCCTGTGGCCGTGGCAACGCGACCGGCGAGCGCTGCGGACGACGGCGCAGCTGTTCCGGCGCATGGTCTGTAACCGTGAAGCGGCTGACCCCAGCCGGATCACCATCACCTGGACGATGCTCATCGACATCCCCCAACGCTGGTGCCGACAGCACGGCTATGGAGCCGTCCCGGGGCCCGGCGGATACGTCATCCGGCGCGGCGACGAGGCGGTGATCATCGCGGGGCCGGGAGAGACGCTCTTTTGGGACGGAGAGCGGATTGCCGTGGAAGGGGATGTGTGACATTCCGTCGGCGGGTGCTGCGGGTGCTGCGGGTGCTGCGGGTGCTGCGGGTGCGGTGGCTGTGGTGTCGTTCGACGTGTGCGCAGCTGGTGTAGCCGTCCGAGGAGTTCGCGGAGAGCACGGCAACCCGGGCCGCCTGACACGTCCCTCCACGTCCTGGGTCCCGACCACGTCTATGGGGTTGTGGTTGTGGTGGTTGTGGTGGTGGTGAAGGTGGTTTGGTTGTTTTGGGTGCCGGTGATTTCGATGGTGGTTGTGGTGTTGTTGTCGGGTGTGATGCGGGTGATGTGGATGTGGCAGGGTTGGTCGAGTTCGGTGTAGCGGTGGAAGGTGGTGGTTGTGGTGGTGGGGGTGTGGGTGGGTGTGGTTGTGGGGGTGTGGGTGGCGTTGTAGGTGGCTTGGCGGGCGGCTTCGAGGAGGACCATGCCGGGGATGTGGTCGCCGTTGTGGTCGAAGAGGGTGGGGTGGTTGAGGTTGGGGGTGAGGAGCCAGTGGTGGGGGTGGTCGGTGGGGGTGAGGACGACGTCGTTGGGGGTGAGGCGGTTGACGGTGGCGGGGGGCATGGGTGCGCGGTGCCGGATCCCTGCGGGCGTGCGCGTGTTGGTGTCTGCCGTGCCGGCCATGCCTGTCGTGCCGCTCGTGCCCGTGATGCCGTCCGTGCCGGCCATGCCTGTCGTGCCGCCTGTGCCCGTGATGCCGCCCGCGCCGGTTGCCTTCGTGGTGGTGCCGCCCGTGCCGCCCGTGCTGTCCGCGCCTGCCGTGCCGTTTGCCGTGGTGGTGCCTAGCGTGCCTGCCGTGCCGGCTGCGCCGACTCCTGCGGGCGTGCCGGTGCCTGCGCCGTTGGTGCCAGCTGTACCTGCCATGCCGCCCGTGTCGCCCGTACTTGCCGTGCCGCCCATACCTGCCGCGCCGCCGTTCGTGCTTGCTGTGGTAGCGGCCGCGCCTGTGTGTGTGGTGCCGCGGAGGCGGGTGTAGGTGGTGGGGTTGGTGGTGGAGAAGGTGGCGGTGCCGTGGGCGATGGGGGTGTTGTTGCGGTGGATGGTCATGTGGAGGGTGGCGCGGTTGATGGTGTGGCGGCGTTGGGTGAGGTGGGTGCAGTGGGCGTGGATGGTGAAGTCGGTGGGGGTGGGGCCGATGTGGAGGCCGTGGGGGTGGGTGGTGGTGTAGCTGAGGGACCAGAGGATGAAGTGGTGGCCGAGGGGGACGTCGAGTTCGGTGTGGGCGAGGAGCATGCCGGCCTGGCGGAGGGTCTCGGCGACCTGGAGGGGGTCGTGGGCCCTGCCGTCGGGGGTGGTGAAGTAGGGGTGGGCGCGGGGCCATTGGCCGGTGAGGGTGTAGGTGAGGGGGCCGCGGGCGGTGCAGGAGGTGAGGAAGACCTCGGCGAGGCCGGCGCGGTGGACGTATTCCTTGGGGACCGTGGTGGTCAGGCGGGGTAAGCCGCGTGTTCCCGGGCTGCTTTCGGTGGTGATCAGGTTCATGGCTGCCCCCCGTCTTGAAGCCGCGTCCGACGACTCCATAAGATACGGACCTACCGGTTTTGTTGGCCGGAAGCGCTAGGTAAAGACTTCACCAAGTTCATGGTGGAAACGTGAATAACTGCCTCCGTTTTCGCGGTGCAGCAGCGAAAAGTCCTACTCGGTCGGAGGGATGTGCCGAGTCGAAACCTGCTTGACGGTTTTCTTTGGCTCGGGGTGGAGTGGGTGCAGGGGGAGGGAAGCCGCCGGTGCGGGTGGCGGCGGGGATGCCCCCGGCTCTGCGGCACGGTTCCACCTTCGGCTCTGCGGCACGGTTCCACCTTCGGCTCTGCGGCACGGTTCCACCGGCTCTACCTTCGGCTCTGCGGCACGGTTCCACCGGCTCCACCCCCGGCTCTGCAGTGCGGCTCCACCGGCTCTACCGGCTCAACCTTCGGCTCCGCGACGCGGCTCAACCGGTTCCACCTTCGGTTCTGCGGCACGGTTCCACTGGCTCAACCTTGGCTCTGTGGCGCGGCTCCAGCGGTTCGACCGGTTCCACCTTGGCTGTGTGGCACGGTTCCACCGGTTCCGCCTCCCGCTCTGCGGCGCGGCTCCACCGGCTCCATCTGCTCTACCGGCTCCACCTGCTTCACCTTCGGTTCGGTGATGCGGCTCCAGCGGTTCGACCGGTTCCGTCTTCGGTTCTGTGGTGCGGCTCTACCTTCGGCTCCACCGTTCCACCCTCGGTTCTGTGGCACGGCTCTGCCGGCTCTGCCGGCTCAGCCTTCGGCTCTGCGGCACGGTTCCACCGGCTCTACGGGTTCCACCTGCTCCACCGGTTCCACCGGCTCCACCTGTGGTGCGGCTCCAGCGACTCTGCCTTCGGCTCTGTGGCACGGCTCTACCGGCTCTACGGGTTCCACCTGCTCCACCGGCTCCACCTGCTCCACCCGTGGTGCGGCTCCAGCGGCTCTGCCGGTTCTGTCTTCGGTTCTGCGGTGCGGCTCCTGCGGTTCCACCTGTGATGCGGCGTCAGCGGCTCTGCCTGTTCGACCGGTTCTGTTTTCGGTTGTGTGGTGTGGTTCGACCGGTTCGGTTTTGGCGTTGTGACGCGGTTGCGCCGGATGCGCTGGCTGTGCCGGTTTTGTGGGTTCTGTCTTTGGTTGTGTGGTGTGGTTTCGCTTTTTTGGTTCTGTGACGAGGGGGATCGGGATGTCTGGTGGTTTGGGCGCGTTGGGGGTGGCTGCTGTGAATCTTGACGGTGTGCTGCTGGAGGACACGTTCAGTCCGGTGATCCATCGGGTGCTGGCGGCGTATGGGGTGGCTTACAGCAGGGAGTTGGAGGCGGCGGTGCTCTCGCAGCCGCGGCGTGTGGCGGCGGGGGTGCTGGCCCGGGCGATCGGGTCGTCGGCGGGTGCGGAGTGGATGACGGGGGTGTATTTCGCGGAGCGTGAGCGGTATGTGCGGGAGCATCCGGTGTCGTTGACGCGGGGGGCGCTGGAGCTGGTGGGGCGGTTGCGGGGTCTGGGGCTGGAGGTGGTGTGTTACGGGGGTTTGGGGGAGCGTCATTTCGAGCGGTATCTGGGGGCGTGGCGGTCGCATTTCGCCGGGCCGGGTTATGTCTGCACGGACGGTTTCCGGCCGGGGATCGGGGAGATCGCCCGGTGTTTCGGGCTGGAGCCCTCCCGGGTGCTGTTCATCGACGACGTGGCGCGGTTCGCCGCGCACGCGCGGGTGTTGCGGGTGCCGTTCATCGGGCATCCGAGCACGTTCCGGCACGGTTTCCAGCGTGAGGCGATGCGGGAGGCGGGGGTGCGGCATCTGGTGGGGGCTCTGGGGGAGATCGACGAGGCGTTGCTGCGGGTCCTGGACGACGAGGCGGCGCGGGATGCGGTGTGGCCCGGACAGGGCCGGGCACCGGCCGGCGCCGGTGCCGGTGCCGGTGCCGGTGCGGGTGCGCGTGTGCCCGCCGGTAGGCGCGCGCTCGCGGGTGCTGGTGCGCTCGCTGGTGCGGGCACGGGTGCGGGTGTGGGTGCCGGTAGGGGCGCGCTCGCCGGTGCGGGTGCGGGTGGCGGGGTGCGGGGGTGAGCGGGGAGGGGGCCGGGTTGCCGCTGGCGGGGAAGGTGGCGCTGATCACGGGGGCGAGCAGTGGTATCGGTGCGGGCGCGGCGCGGGTGTTCGCGGCGCAGGGTGCGGTGGTGGTTCTGGCGGCGCGGCGCGGGGGGCGGCTGCGGGATCTGGTGGGGGAGCTGAACGGGGCGGGCGGGCAGGCGAGTTGCCGGGTGGTGGACGTGCGCTGCGGGGATCAGGTGCGCCAGTTGGTGGAGTACGTCGTGGAGCGGTACGGGCGGCTGGACGCGGCGTTCAACAATGCCGGTGTGGGGCTGGAGAGGTCGCCGTTGCATCTGCTGGGGGACGACGCCTACGACACGGTGATGGACACCAATGTGCGCGGGGTGTGGAACTGCATGCGTCATGAGATCGCCGCGATGCTCGGGGGCGGCGGCGGTGCGATCGTGAACACCAGCAGTGTGGGCGGTCTGCTCGCCTCCGCGACGGGCGCGCCGTACATCGCCTCCAAGCATGCGGTGATCGGTCTGACCAAGGCGGCGGCCGTGGAGTACGCGGACTGCGGCATACGGGTCAACGCGATCGCGCCGGGGCTCACCCGCTCGGAGATGGTCGACCAGTGGCTGCAGGTGCCGGAGCTGAGCGGGCGTGCGCTGCGTTCGGCGCCGGCGCAGCGGGCCGCGGAACCCGAGGAGGTGGCGCGGGCGGCGGCGTGGCTGTGCAGCGATCAGGCGAGTTTCGTGACGGGGGCGACGCTCGCGGTGGACGGAGGACGGACCGCCTGGTGACCGCCCGACAAAGTGGCCGCCCGACGGAGTGACCGCCCGGCGGGGTGCGCGGCCCGGCGGGGTGACCGTGCGGCAGGCGGCGCCGGGGCGGTGACGGCGGTGGGGTGAGGGCGGTTCGCTGGCGGGCGACGGCGTGGCGGGCGACGGCGTGGCGGGCGACGGCGTGGCGGGCGACGGCGTGGCGGGTGACGGCGTGACGGGCGGCGGCGTGATGGTGGCGGCGCTGTGGTGGCGGCGAGGCGACGGCGCTGCGGTGGCGTGACGGCGCCGGGGCGGTGACGGCGGTTCGCTGGGGGCGGCGGCGTGGCGGGCGGCGGCGTGATGGTGGCGGGGCGTCGTCGTGGGGGTGTGCCGGTGGTGCCGGGTTGGCGTGTGCCGCCGGGGGTATGAGGCTGACCGTGGGGTAAGGTACCTCACGTTCGGTTTTGTTTACATTGGTGTGGAGGGTCCCATGGCACAGCAAGAACGTGCGGTACGGACCCGGCGCGCTGTTGTGGAGGCGGCGGCGGCCGTTTTCGCCGAGCGTGGTTACGCGGCGGCGACCATCGCGGAGATCCTCGAGCGTGCGGAGGTCACCAAGGGGGCTCTCTACTTCCATTTCGGTTCCAAGGAGGCCCTGGCGCGCGGGGTGATCGATGCGCAGATCACGGCCGACTACTGGGTGCCGCGGGAGCTGAAGCTCCAGGAGCTGGTGGACATCTGCATGACGCTGGCCCACCGGATCCCCAAGGACGTGGTGCTGATCGCCGGTATCCGGCTCTCGGCGGACGTGCAGGGGCGGGAGCTGTTCGGCAGTGCCTGGCCCGCGTGGACCGCGCTGGTGACGGCGAAGGTGACGGAGGCCAAGGAGCAGGGCGAGGTGCTGCGGCACATCGACCCGCACGAGACGGCGGAGTTCATCCTCGGCGCCTGGCTGGGCATGCAGCACCTGTCGGAGGCCTACGCCGACTGGGCCGATCTGTCCGAGCGGGCCTCCACGCTCTTTCGTTACGTCCTGCCGGCGATCGCCACCCCGGCCGCCCTGGTCAGCCTGGACATCGCGCCGGACCGGGGCCCGCGGGTCATCGAGGAGGCCGGGCGACTGGCAGCCCAGCCCCAGCCCCAGCCCCAGCCCCAGCCCCAGCCCCAGCCCGAGCCCCAGCCTGAGCCGGCGGCCGGCTGACCCGGCACGCTCCCGGGGCGGCGGCCACCGGCCCGCGCCCCGTTCGCCAGGCCCGCGTTCCCGTGCGCCAGGGCCATGCCCCGTGCGCCAGGGCCATGCCCCGTGCGCCAGGGCCATGCCCCGTGCGCCGGGGCCCGCGTTCTCGTTCGCCAGGGCCAGCGTTCCCTGGGGTGCCGGCGGCGGGATGTGTGTCCCGTGTCCGTGTTCCCGGGGTGCCGGCGGCGGGCCCGGGGTCCGTGCTCATGCCGGGGTTCGTGTTCATGCCGGGGTCCGTGTTCATGTCTGGCGGGCCGTGCAAGCAAACCTGGCGGAAGGTTTCTCCTGGCGGTCCGGCGTCCGGCCGGTGCGGCTGCCGGCGGCAGGTTTTGCGGTCGTCTCGTTCCCGTGCGGGTTTCACCGCGGGCGGGTGGGCGCGGCGGGGGCTGTAACCGACCGGGTGACCTGTTCCCGGCGGGCCCGTCCGGGCGGCGGGGCGGCGGCTCTGTCCGGGTGTCCCCCGGTGAGCAGGGGACTCCTGGGTTCTGCCGGTGGGGCTTTTCCGGGGAGGACTGTTCCGCAGAGCAATAACCAACCAGACATGCGGTTTGATAAAGTGGTCTTGGGAATGGGTTGGTCGGCAGGGAGGGTGCACATGGTCAAGCAGGCGCGGGCGGCTCGTACGCGTGAGGCCCTCATCGTTGCCGCGGCCGAGGTCTTCGCCGACAGCGGTTATGCGCTGGCCAGCCTGCCCGCGGTGAGCAAGCGGGCCGGGGTGAGCACCGGCGCGCTGCATTTCCACTTCGCGAGCAAGGAGGCGCTGGCGCGGGAGGTGGAGGGGGCCGCGGCCGATGTGGTGGGGAAGATGGCGGCGGGCTGCCGCGGTGGCGGGGGCACCCTGCTGCAGTCCCTCGTCGACGCGACCTGCCGGCTGCTCGCGGCCGTGGCCGGTGATCCCGTGGTCAGGGCGGGCTTCAAGCTGAGCCACGACCCCTCTCTCAAGGGCGGGCAGGAGGGCGGGGGGCTGGTGCGGTGGTGGTGCGAGTGGGTGCAGGACCTCATCGCCCAGGCGGGGGAGGAGGGGGAGCTGGCCGGAGGGGTCTCGCCCGAGGACGCCGCCGCGGCCGTCGTCGCCGCGACGGTCGGCTTCGAGACGCTGAGCGGCTGGGACCTCGAGTGGGTCTCGCTGGAGCGGACCGCACGCTTTTGGACCTTCCTGCTGCCCCTGCTGGCCGCATCCCCGCAGCAGGTCCGCGTCGAGCCGGGCGGCACCGGCGGCGCGGGCGGACCGCACGACGCGGACGGGCCGCACGACGCGGGCGGACCGCAGGGCGCGGACGAAACCGCCGGGTGACGGACACCGGCCGCGCCATCCTGCGCCGCCCGGCATCGGCCGAGCCACCCGGCACCGGCCCGCACCGGCCGCGCTGCCCCGCACCGGCCCGGCACCGGCTGAGCCGCCCGGCACCGGCCGCACCGACGGAGGCTGGGAGCTTACGGAGGACGGGAGTTGACGGAAATCGGCTGATGCCGGTGATGCCGGCGGGTGCGGGCGTCATGGGCGGGTGCCGTTCCATGCCGGGGCAGTGCTGCCCCGGCCCCGGTGGCGCCGCCGGGGCCGGGAGCTGACCGGAGCCGGCTGATGCAGGCTGGTGCGGGCGATGCTGACGGGGCATCGGCGGCGTCAGCGGGTGCCGGTGATACTGACGGGCGTCGGCGGGTGCCGGTGCAGGCGGGTGCTGTCCGAAGCGGGCGCGCCGACGGGAGCCGGTGGCACCGGCGGAGGCTGACAGGTGCCGCCCCGGGCCGGGCCGGTGATGCCGACGGGGCCGGGAGCCGGCGGGTGTTGCCCTTGAGCCGGTGTTGCCCCGAGTGGATGCCGGCGCGGGCTGGGGGGGCCGGGGTGTTGCCTTGGGCAGGTGTTGCCTCGCGTCGGTGATGGCGACGGTCGGCAGGGGCCGGCAGGTGCCGGTGGGGGCCGGGAGCCGACGGGAGCCGACGGGAGCCGTCCCGGACCGCGGCGGCGTGCCCCGGGCCGGCGGCGCCGACCGGGGCGGGAGCTGACGGGAGTCGGCTGATGCCGGCCCGGGTGCCGGGTGTCAGCGGCACCGGCGAAAGCCGGCGGCATCGGCGGGTGCCGTTCCCGGCTCGCGGCGTGCTCCGGGCCCGCGGCGTGCGGCGTGCGGCGTGTCCGGGTCCGTGACGGTGGCGGGTGTTCCGGGTCCGCGGCGTCGGCGGGTGGCGGTGGGAGTTGGCGGGTGGTGGTGGGGGTCCGCGGCGTCTGGAAACCGTCTTCAGGGTCTGGTCGTTGGTCCTGGTGGTGGCCCGTTCGTGTCGCTGTTCAGCCGCCCATGTAGGGGGTTCGCCCTGTTTTCGGTGTGTTGACACGTGTGTCTTGCGGCTGCCTCGAGTCTGCGTCCACCCCGGGCGGGGCCGGCGTCCCGAGCGTTGACATACCGCTCATGCTGTTTTTTACTGGGGGTGTCGGGGGACCGTCGCGGACGGTGCCGGTGAATGGGGGAGAGCGCGTGGACATCGATGTACTGGGCACACTCGCCGTGCGGCACAACGGCGTGTCCATCACGCCCACGGCTCCCAAGCCCCGTCAGGTGCTCGCCCTGCTGGCGCTGCGGGCCGGCCAGGTCGTCCCGGTGGGGGTGCTGGCCGAGGAGCTGTGGGGGGCCAGGCCCCCGCGCAGTGCCCGTGCCACCTTGCAGACCTACATCCTGCAGCTGCGCGAACTCATCTCCGCCGCCCTCGACGGTGGCGCAGCGGGCGAAGACCGCCAGAACCAGAACCAGAACCAGAATCAGGGCCAGGGCCAGGGCCAGGGCCAGAACCAGGGCCAAGGCGAGGGCGAGGGTCAGGGGCAGGGTGAGAGCCGGGGTGAGGGTCGGGGTGTGGGTGCGGGGCGTCGGCAGGCCAAGGACGTGCTGCTGACCGTGCCCGGCGGCTACCTGCTCAAGAGCGGTGAGGGCGTCAGCGACGTACGGCGGTTCGAGCGGCTCGCCGGCAGCGGGTACCGGGCCATGGACGCCGAGGACTATCCCCAGGCCGCCCGGCTGCTGCGCCAGGCCCTGGAGCTGTGGAGCGGTCCCGCGCTGGCCGACGTCCACACCGGCCCCCAGCTGCGCACCGAGGCCAAGCGGCTGGAGGAGAGCCGGCTGTGTGCCCTGGACCAGCGGGTGGAGGCCGATCTGCGCCTGGGCCGTCACCGTGAGCTGCTGGCCGAGCTGACCGTGCTGATCAACCAGTACCCCATGCACGAGAGCCTGTGCGGCCAGTACATGCTCGCCCTCTACCGTTCCGGGCGCCGCGGCGAGGCACTGGACGCCTACCAGCGGCTGCGTGCGACCCTGGTGCGCGCCATGGGTCTGGAGCCCTCGCCCGCCCTGGCCAAACTGCAGCGCTCCATCCTGATGTCGGGCCCCGACACCCTCCCGGCCCGCCCCGCGGCCGGCGCCGGTGCGGCCCGCGTGGGCTGACGCACCCGGGCCTCCGCACCCGGGCCCCCGCACCCGGGCCCCCGCACCCGGGCCCCCGCACCCCGGCCCCCTGCACCCGGGCACCGCGCTCGGCCCCTGCACCCCGGGCTCCGGTGTCCCTCTCCACCAGGAATCGAGCACCGCTCGGCCGCGGCCGTGCAGCGTTGATCACACCGGGAGGAGGAGATCGCGCATGTCGTCGTCGCAGCGGAAACACTCCGCCCGGCACACCGTCGAGGTCGCGGCCCCCGCCGGCGTCGTCTACGGCCTGCTCGCCGACGCCCCGCGCTGGCCCGTCCTGCTGCCTGCCTACGTCCACGTCGAACGCGTCGACGCCGACGCCGCGGGCGACAGCCTGCGGCTGTGGCACCTGTACGGGGGCCGGGTGCATTCCGCGCTCGCCCGCCGCGCACTGCACCCCGGCCTGCGCCGCATCGAGTTCGAACACCGGGACCCCCTTGCGCCCGACGCGCCGACGTACGGGAGCTGGAACGTGTCACCCGAGGGGCCCGGCCGCTGCCTGGTGACCCTGCATCAGGAAAGCCCGGCCCCACCCGGACCACCCGACACGCCCGGCGCACCCGACCTGCCCGGCGCACCCGAGATGCCTGGCCCGCCCGGCCCGCCCGGCCCGCCCGGCCCGCCCGACGCGCCCGGCCCGCCCGACGCGCCCGGGGCGCCCGACGCGCCCGGGGTTCCCGGAGCACTTGACGCGCCCACCGCACCCACCACGCCCGACGTGTCCGGGGTGCTTGATGGGTGTGAGGCGTGGGTGCGGGCGGAGGTGGCGGCGGTGCGTGAGGCGGCCGAGCGCTGGGACCGTCTGGACGAGCTGCTGCTGTCCTTCGAGGACAGTGTCTACGTCTGCGGCTCCCCGGAGATCGTCTACGACTTCCTCTACCGCATCGGGGACTGGGCCGATCTGGTTCCCCATGTCGAACGTGTGGAGGTGGGCGAGGACCGGCCCGGTGTGCAGAGGACCGTCGTGCACACCAGCGATCCCGACACCGGGGACACCACCGTCTTCGAGGGCGTGCGGCTGTGCTTCCCGGCCGCCGGGCGGATCGTCCACCGGCAGACCGTGACGCCCGATCCCATCGCCGCGCACTACGGGGAGTGGTCCCTGGAGCCCGACGCCTGCGGGGTGCGGGTCGCCCACCGGCACCAGGTGATGCTCCGCGAGAGCGCGGTGGAGCCCGCGCCGGGGACCGGCGTGCTGCCCGTCGACGCCCGCCGCCAGGTGCGCGAGTGGCTCGGGCGCACCAGCACGGAGGCGTTGACCCTGGCGCGCTGGCACGCCGAGAGCGCCCTGCGCCGGCTGCGATGAGGGCGCCCGGCAACGGCCCCGCGGCGCCCGGCACCACGACGACGAGGAGAACGGCGATGGCCCCCACCCGGCCGCACCGGCAGGCCGGGCCGCCGGCGGCCCCGGCCCCCCACAGCGGGACACAGCACACGGCGCCAGCCCCGGCATCCGACGGCGCGGTGCGGCGTACGGCGCCCGCCGAGGCATCCGTCGGAGCGGTGCGGCACGCGTCGTCCGTGCAGGCGCCCGGGAGCGTGGTGCAACACGAGGCGCCCGCCCGGGCATCCGATGGCGTGGCGGCCGCCCCGGCACCGGACGGCGCGGTGCGGCACGTGGTGTCCGCCGAGGCATCCGACGGCGCGGCGCAGTACGCGGCGCGGCTCGCGGTGCTGCTCGGTGATGTCCGTGATCCTGCCAACCCTTATGGCCGTGCCGTGTTGTGGGCCGGCGGGTACGAGGATCTGCCCGCTGCGCCCGCCGGCCTGCCCGGTCCCGGGGACCTGCCGGGCGCCGACCGGCTCGCCCGTGCCCTTGGCCCGCTCTTTCGCCGGGACCTCGCCCTCGCCCATGCCTGGAGCATCGGGCCGCTGACGGGCGCCCCGGTGCCGCATCCGGTGGCCGACCTGCTCGGTCCGGCGGCGCTGCTCGCGGCCGCCGGCGCCGTCCTGCGCGGTGTGACCCGCATCGTGGAGGGTCTGAGCCGCTACGAGGCGGCGGCCCGGCAGTGGCGGCCGGTCCTGGCCGCCGTCTTCGCCGACCTGCTGGCCTGCCAGAGCCTGACGGATGCGGCCCTGCGCGCCTGCCCCGCCCCGTCCCGGGACGGAGCACCGGCCCCGTCCCCATACCGGCCTGACGCGAACGACGGCGGCGGCGAGCTGCTCGCCGCCGCCGTGGGGTATCTCGTGCCGCAGCTCGCCGTCGAACTGCTCGGGGATCTCGAACTGGTGCTGAACGAGTGCGGTTTCGACGGCCACACCGTCGAACGGCGCACCCTGGCCAGGACGGTACGGGACCGGGCGCTGGCCGGGGCCGGCCCGGCGGCCACCGGTGCCGCCCAGGCCCGCATCGTGCGCGGGCTGAACGCGACGGGCGGCCCGGACCGGCACGAGAGCACACCACCGCCCCCGGACCGGCACGAGATCACACCACCGCTCCCGGCACCGCCTCACGGCACCGCGGCGGCCCCCGGCCCCGGCATTGATGCCAATGCCAATGCCAATGCCGAAGCCGAAGCCGAAGCCGATGCCGATGCGCTCGCCCGTATCGGCCGTCGGCTGGCCGCCGAGCGGCGGGCGCTGCGCGGCGCGTGGGCGGTCACCGCCGGGCACGACCTGGCCGACCCGGCGGTGCGCGCCCTGGCGGACCGCCAGGCCCTGCTGGTGCTGGCCGACCGGACGACGGCTGCCCGGGAGGCGGCCGCCCGGGCACGTGAGCCCTTCCTCGGCAGTACCGGCTGGGTGCTGCTGGCGCTCGGGCGGATCACCGTGCGGCTCGGGCTTGCGCTGCCCGCCCGCATGCCGGACGCGCAGCCGGGTGTGTGGGACGAACTGGCCCGGCGCGCGGCGCACAGCGCGGACGGCGACCTGTACGCGGCGAGGCCGGCGTGGTGAGCGGCAGCGCGGCACCGCACGAGCACGGGCACAGGCACGGGCACGGGCATGCGCGCGGGCCGGTGGCGCCGTTGCCGGCGCCGTGTCATGTGCCCGGGCCCGACGGGCCGTGGGAGCAGGTCCAGGAGCACGTCGAACAGGGGGGACGGGCGGTGGTGCACACCACCTGGGGCCAGTGGCTGGCACCGGCCCTGCTCGACCCCGACCTGCGCGCCCTGCTGGGCCGCGACTGGCCGCGCTACCGGCAGCACCCGGCCCCGGCCGGACGGCTGATCCTGGCCGTCTCCCGGATGGTGCTCAAGCACACGGCCGCCGCCGTCCTGCAGGTCCCCGCCGCCCGGCTCGACCTCGCCACCCTGCCCGGCGGGCGGCCCGTGCTGCGCGGACTGGGCACGGACCTGCAGGTCAGCCTCGCCCACACCGACGAGCTGATCGTGGCCGGCGTCAGCCGCACCGGTCCGGTCGGTGTGGACGCCGAGCCCGCCGGACGCCGGATCTCCTTCGAGGCGCTGCGCGAGCACGTGTGCACCGCCGAGGAGGCCGGGCGGCTGGCGGCCCTGCCCGAACAGGAACGCACGCAGGCGTTCCTGCGCCTGTGGACCCTGAAAGAGGCGTACGTCAAGGCACTCGGGCACGGCATGCGGCGCCGGTTCCCGGCGATCGGCTTCACATGGGACGCGGCCGGCACCGCCCGCCTCGCCGGGGACAGCACCGGGCAGTGGGCCTTTGCCACCCATCTCGTCGACGGCCGCTACCTGGTGAGCCAGGCCCACCACCCGAGCCAGGCCCACCCCCCGGGCGAGGCCCACCCCCCGGGCGAGGCCCACCCCCCGGGCCAAGTGCACCCCCCGGGTGAGGTCCACCTTTCGGGCCAAGCGCACCCCCCGAACGCCGTGCCACCGCAGCCGGCCGCGCCGCACATCCCGTCCCTCGCGGACGCGCCGCGCACGCCGTCCCTCGCGGACGCGCCGCACCGGGTGCCCCCGGCACAGCCGCCGCACGGCGGGCGGGTCCTGGACTTCCCCGGACGGCGTGGTTCCGGACCGCGGTGAGCAGACATGGCAGTGGGGGGACGACGGCTTGTGGCCGGCCGTGCAGAAACGATTCGAAAAGGAGGCGGGGGTGGTGGACAGGGCTGCTGCGGCAACGCTGTGCGCCGCCCCCGGGGGGCGATGAGGAGTCATCACTCGTACGACGGCACCGTTCTGGCCGTCGTGCACGAACCGCAGGACACCCACGACCGGTCGCCGCTCGTCCTCGAACTGTGCGGAGCGACCCGTACGGATGCCGAGGCGGTCGCCGCCCGCGTCGCGAGATCCCACCGGACCTACGACGTCGAACTGGACGTACCCAGGGACGGCACACCGCAGCACCCCGCACCGGACGGCACACCGCAGCACCCCGCACCGGACGGCACACCGCAGCACCCCGCACCGGACGGCACACCGCAGCACCCCGCACCGGACGGCACACCGCAGGACGGTGTGCCGCGGGACGGCGTACGGGACGGCGTGCGGGACGGCGTACCGGACGGCGTGCGGGGTCCGGCCGGGCGGGCGGGCCGGTATCTCCTGCGGCTCAGCCCGCGCGGCCCGCTCGGCCCGGACGGCCTCGGCCCGGACGGGTCCGGGCCGCCGATTACCGACGAGCTCACCGATGAGCTGCTGGCCGACCTGCTGGCGCCGCCCGCCGCGGGCACGGTCCCGGTGCGGGGGCATCAGCGGGCGCTGCTCGCGGCGGCGGCCGGCCATCAGGGCGGCCCCGGCCGCTTCGTGGAGCAGCTCCACTGGGACTGGACGGGGCCGCTGGACCTCACCCGGTTCACCGCCTCCTGGCAGTCCCTGGCCGAGCGCGAGACGGTGCTGCGGGCGTCCTTCGACTGGGCCGGCGCCCCCCGCCTGGTGCTGCACGATCGCGCGGCCGTCGAGGTCGTCCACCACGGGCACACCGATGCCGGCTGGCAGGACCTGCTGCGCCGCGAGCGCGAGCGCGGCTTCGAGCTGTACCGGCCGTCTCTGCTGCGGGTGTCCCTGTTCGAGGGACCGCCCCTGGCGAGACGCACCCGCACCGGCCCCGGCCCCGCTGCCGGCACCGGCACCAGTGCCGGGGCCGGGGCTGGGCGGGGGCCGGTCCGGCTGCTGGTGACCTACCACCGGGCGCTGCTCGACGAGCGCGGGGCGCGGCTGCTGGTGCGCCAGTTCTACCGTTCCTACCTCGCCGGCGGTGTGCTGCCCGGCGCGGACCGGCGCCCCGACATCCGTGACCACGCCCACTGGCTGGCCCGTCAGGACACGGCCGCGGCCCGGGAGTTCTGGGCGGCGGCCGCACCGCCGGCCGGCGCCGCCCTCACCCCGGCCCGCCCGGGTGAGCCGCCCCGCCCGGGTGAGGCGCCCCGCCCGGGTGAGGCGCCCCGCCCGGCCGGGGGGACAGGCAGCCCGGCCGGGGGGACGGGCCGTCCGGGTGGGGGGACGGGCCGGATCAGGCGCGTTCTCAGGCCGGTGCAGAGTGCCCGGCTGCGTTCGTGGGCCGGGGGCCGCGGCGCGGGGGAGAGCAGTGCTCTGCACCTGGCGTGGGCCCTGCTGCTGTACCGGGCGGCCGGGGTGAACGGGCCGCTGCCGGTGGCCTTCGGTGTGCATCTGTCGGGACGTGACATGGCGCTGCGGGGCGGGGCGGGCATCCCCGGACTGCTGGGCGGGCCGCTGCCGATGACGGTCACCGTGGACGGGGCCACGCCGCTGGCGGACCTGCTGGTGCAGGTCCGTGACGCCGCGCTCGACCTGGCCGCCTACGCGTGGGTGTCGGCCGGCCAGGTCCGCCGGTGGAGCGGACGCGCCCCCCATCGCCCCCTGACCCAGACGACCGTCCGCTTCGAGAGCCATCCCGAACTGCCGGCGAACCTGCGGGCCGAACTCGCGGCGCAGGCCGTCACGGCGGGCGCGCCGCACAGCGCGGGCGGCGCCACGACCGTGCCCATCACCCTCGTCGCGCACCACGACCCGCAGGACGCCCTGGTGCTGGACGCCCTCTACGACCGGGCCAGGTTCACCGACACCGACGCCGCCGAAACCCTCGCGCAGTGCCTGCACCTGCTGCGCAGTCTGCCCGACCGTGTGCACGAGAGGTTCACCGTCGCCGACGCCCTGGCCCTGCTGGGCACGTCGCAGGTGCCCGCCATGACAGTGCCGGCGTCCGGCGCCGCGGCCCCGGCGCTGACGGTGCTGCGGGCCGGGCGGGCCGGGGCGGATCTCGTGTGCCTGGTCACCGTCCCCGGCGTCACCCCCGGCGCCTACGACCTGCTCCTGCGCGCCCACCGGGGGCCGGAGCGCATCGTGTCGCTCACCCTGGCCGGCGGGCAGGCGCCGCCCGGCGTCCTGGCGGACCTGCCCGGTGACGCCGGGCGGCTGACCGTGTGCGGGGCGGGACCGGCCGGCCCCGCCGCCCACGACCTCGCCCGCCGCACCGCCCATCGCACGGGCCAGGTCCCGGCCGTGGTCATGACCGGGCTCGGCAGCGCCGCCGAGACCGCGCTGGCCCTGTCCCGGGCCCTGCAGGCGGTACGGGCACGCACCGCCTGAGCCGAGCACCAGACACCAGACACCGAGCACCAGGTACCGAGCATCGGGCACCAGGTACCTGGCACCGAGCACCGAGCACCAGGCACCGAGCACCGGGCGCCTGAACACCCGGCCGCCGGGGGTGCCGAGGAGCGCCCGGGCACCGGTGCGCCGGGGGTGCCGGGGGTGCCGAGGAGCGCCCGGGCACCGGTGCGCCGGGGGTGCCGGGGGTGCCGAGGAGCGCCCGGCGCCGGTGCGCCGGGGTCGTCCGGGCATCCGGGGTGCGGACGGGCCTGGGTGCCGGGCGGGTGCCGTCCAGTGGTCCGAAAGTGTTTCTTGAGCGCCGTGGCCGAGGGTGGCGGCACCTGCAGGAGGAGGCGCCATGGGCGACGTGGACCGCGGAGAGCCGGCCCTGCGCGTCGAGCGCGGCACCGCGACCGAGGAGGAACTGGCCGCGCTGGCCGTCGTCCTGCTGGCCCTGCGCGCCCGCCCGGCCCCCGGCCGGCCGACGGCGCGGCCGGCCCGCGGCCCCCGCGGGTGGGGGCGCGGGTGT
>NZ_JBHYXD010000029.1:17584-22261 GCF_042751995.1 Streptomyces sp. NPDC059371
CCCGGGGCGGGGGGGGCGCCCCCGCGGCGGGGGGGGGGGGGGCCGGGGGGCGGGGGGGGGGGGGGGCCGGGCGCCCCCCCCCCCCCCGCGCCCGCCCCCCGGCGCGGCCGGCCGGCGGCCCGCGCTGGTGGCTGCGCGGTGATGACCGCCAGGGGCCGCACGGCCGGCGCTGAGGTGACCCTCCGGCGACCACGACGAGAAGACCTGCCGGTTTGTTTGATGCAAGGGACGGCGGGGAGATCGGTCCGGTTCTGCCGGGTATGCACCCCCGTCCCGCAGGCGCACACCGCCCGGCCGGCGGCCCGGCGGAACGGGAACAGGGCTGATTCCGCAGGGGAGTTGTCCCCGCAGACGGCCGTCTTCGAGGGTTGCTGCACCACCGCTCGAGAGTTGTTAAAAACAGGACGATCGGTCTCGTATTGACATACCGTCTGTGCTGTTTTTTAATGTTGGAGTGTCAGCAGCGCACGGGGACAGGGGAGACGGCGTGGACATCGACGTATTAGGTGCACTGGACGTGCGGGAGAACGGGGTGTCCGTCGCCCCGACAGCGCCCAAGCCCCGCCAGGTGCTGGCGCTGCTGGCGGTCCACGCGGACCGGGTGGTGCCGGTCGCCTCGCTCATCGAGGAACTGTGGTCGGCCCGGCCCCCGCGCAGCGCGCGCACCACCCTGCAGACCTACGTGCTGCAGTTGCGCGAACTCATCGGCGCGGCGCTGGCCCGCGGCGCCGAGGGCGGGCCCGGTGCCGGGCCCGGGGGCCGTACGGCCAAGGACGTCCTGGTCACCCTGCCGGGCGGGTATCTGCTCGCCGCCGGCGGCGGCACCAGCGACGTCCGCGAGTTCGACCGCCTGGCGGGACTGGGCTACCGGGCCATGGACGCCGGCGACTTCGCGGGCGCCTCCCGCAGTCTCGGCGCCGCGCTGGACCTGTGGTCGGGCTCGGCCTTCGCGGACGTGCAGACCGGCGCCCAGCTCACCATGGAGGCCAGGCGCCTGGAGGAGGGCCGGCTGTGCGCACTGGACCAGCGCATCGAGGCGGACCTGCGGCTCGGCCGGCACCGCGAAGTCCTCGCCGAACTCACGGTCCTGACCAGCCGGTACCGCAACCACGAGAACCTGCACGCCCAGTTCATGATCGCGCTGCACCGCTCGGGGCGGCGCGGCGAGGCCCTCAGCGCCTACACCCACCTGCGCACCACCCTCAGCCGCGACCTGGGCCTGGAGCCCTCCCCGCGACTGCGCCGGCTCCAGAACTCGATCCTGATGGCCGCGCCCGAGAGCCCGCCGGACCCGCCCGCCCCGGCCCGCGCCGCGCACCACCCGGCAGCCGGACCCCAGATCGCCGGCAGCCGGTAACCACCCCGGCCGCCGGTCGGCAGCCGCCCGGCCGGTAACCGCCGTCCGGTAGTCAGCCGCCCGTCCGGTAACCGCCGGGCGTCCGGCCGCCAGTCGGTAGCCGTCCGGTGTCCGGTGTCCGGCAGCGGTGCGGCTGCTTCGGCGGCGGCGCGAACACGTGCCGCCGGCCGCCCGGCGTCCCGCCGCCGGCGGCGGACCTCCCGCCCTGCCGCGCGGGAGTTTTGCTTCCCCCCGTATACGGGGCATGCCCGTCCCGGTCCGAGGGCCGGGGTATCCACGAAGGGACGAGTTGATGACCAGCGAGCCGACGGCATCCTCCGACGGCCACGGAGACGTTCTTGCCGAGCTCACCGCCGTGCTGGCCGGTGTCGTGCACGCCGACCCCGGCCGGGTCGATCCCGAGCAGCCCTTCCCGGTCCTGGGGCTGGACTCCCTGCTCACCATCGAGTTCGTCGCGGCCATCGACCAGCACTTCGGCGTCCGCATCGCCGGCGCGGACCTCTACACGTACGCCACCCCCGCCCTGCTGGCCCGCCGGCTGAGCGCTCTTGGCCGCGGCGCGGACGATGCCCCCGCGGCCCGGGACGCGGGTGCCGCGGCGGCGGTGCTGCAGGTGCTGCGCGACCAGCTGGCGCGGATCCTGCACTGCGACCCGTGGGAGCTCGACGGCGGCGCCGCCTTCGCGGAGCTGGGCATCGACTCCATCCTGGCCGCCGACTTCATCGCCGGCGTCAACCGCGCCTACGGTCTGAGCGAACGCCCCGTCACCGTCCACGAGCATCCCAGCCTCGCCGCGATGGCCGCCTACATCGCCTCCCGCACCCGGGACGCCCCGGCCCCCGCCGCACCGGACACCCCCGCCGCAGCGGACACCCCCGCCCCGGGCCCCGACGCGGCGTCCGCCGGCCAGCCGCAGCCGCAGCCGCAGCCGTCGGCCGGTGCGGCGGCGAAGCGGCCCGCGCTGTCCCCGGAGGAGGTCCTCGCGCTTCTGGACGCGGTACGCGGTGAGCGGATCGGCGTCGACGAGGCCGCCGCACTCCTGGCCGACCGCCCGGTCTGAACGGCCCGCCCGTGGAGCACCGGCGGCTCACCGACTGCTTCGGCCCCGGCGGCCCCCGCGCCGCCACCTCGCTGCCGTGCGCAGCGGGACGGCGAACCGAGACGGACTGAAACGACACCATGACTCTCACCGCACCGCAGCCGCCCGCCGCCGGGCCCGCCCCGCGCCCCCGCGCGGTGCCCCCGGTGACGCTGTGGCTGTGCCCCAACGACGCCCTCCCGCCCGCCGTCACCGGCATCCTGGCCTCGCACTGGCTCGACGAACGCGAGAGCGCGACCGCCGCCCGGTTCCTCTTCGAACGCGACCGCCGGCAGTACCTCGTCGCCCACACCCTGGTCCGCCGCGCACTGGCCCTGGAGGCCGGCCTCGGCGAGGCCGAGCTGGTCATCTGGCGCTCCTCCCGCGGGCGGCCCTTCCTGCAGCCGCTGCCCGGCGGCCTGCCCCGGGGCGGCGGCCACCTCGACTTCAACCTCTCCCACGCGGGCGGCTACAGCCTGCTGGGCATCGTGCGCCGGCAGCGCGTCGGAGTCGACGTGGAGTGCCTGGACCGGGAGGCGGGCGCCCTGGAGACCATCCTGACCACCTTCACCCCCGACGAGCAGCACTGGGCGGGACAGGTGCCCCCCGGACGGCAGCGGGACCGCCGGGTGCTGCGGCTGTGGACCCTGAAGGAGGCCTACTCCAAGGCCCGCGGACTGGGACTGGGGCTGCCCTTCGACGAGTTCGCCTTCACCCTGGACGACGACCGCGGAGTCCTCGCCTTCCGGCCGCCCGCCGACGACGCGGCCGGACGCTGGCGGTTCCTGGAACTGGAACCGGTGCCCGACGTGCTGGCCGCGGTGGCCGTCCCCGCGGACGGGAGCCCCGCCCCGCACCTGGAACTGCACCAGGGATTTCCCTGGGACCGGGCCGCACCCCGCACCATCCCCCTGCCCGCACCCCTGGGCGCACCGCACACCCCCCTGCGCAAGACCGCCGCCGCACCGCTCTGACCGCCCCCGGCCCCTGCCCCCGTATCCGTCCCGCCTTCCCCCCGGCGCCGCCGTCAAGGCGGGACGGAAAAGGAAAAAGGGTATATGACGGTGCGCAATTGCCGCCGTTCCGGAATCCGTACCGGAATGCGTACCGGAATCCGGAGTTCATTTCCGGTGCGGGTGCAGGTGTTCTCGAGTGCGTCGTGTATTTGACGCAACACCCCACGTGGAGCACCGCTGGAGGACCGCTACAGGAAAACGCTCGGGGGGCACGGACCCGGCTAGCGTGCCTAGCGGCGGAGATTTCCGGCCACAAAAGGAACTGGACAAGGAACTCGACGAGGTGGGGAGGCCACCATGGAGATTCAGGTTCTGGGTCCGTTGAGTGCCGAGGTCAACGGGGGATCCATCGTTCCGACGGCGGGCAAGCCGCGACAGATCCTGTCGCTGCTGGCGCTCTATCCGGGACGTGTCATGCCTGTTCCCACGCTCATGGAGGAACTCTGGGGAACCGAGCCTCCGGCGAGCGCACTGACGACCCTTCAGACGTACATACTGCAACTGCGCAGGCGGCTCGGCACGGCCATGGGCCCGGGCGCACCGTCCGGCGCGAAGGACATTCTCGCCACCCGGCACGGCGGATACCTGCTGCAGATCGACAGGAGCTGTGTCGATGTGCACACCTACGAGGAGCTGATCCGCCAGGGCCAGGCCGCGTTCGTGGAAGGCGACGACGAGGTGTCCGCGGAACGGTTTCGCACGGCACTGGACCTGTGGACCGGGCCGCCGCTGGTCGACGTGAGACTCGGTCCCGTCCTGGAGATCGAGGTGATGCGGCTGCAGGAGAGCAGGCTGGTCACCGTCGAGCGGCGCATCGACGCCGACCTGCGGCTGGGCCGCCACGCGCAGCTGATCGCCGAACTGACCGAGCTGACCGCCCGCCACCCGCACCACGAGGGCCTGCACTCCCAGGTCATGGTGGCGATGTACCGCTCGGGCCGGCAGGCCACGGCGCTGGAGGTCTACCGCAGGCTGCGCCTGCGGCTCATCGACGAGCTGGGCGTGGAGCCCTCCCCGCAGCTCCAGCGCATGCACCAGGCCATGCTGGCCGTGGACCCGCAGCTCGAACTGCTGGCGGGGCCGCGCCACGGCTCGACCTTCGACCTGTTCGCGGCGTGAGGCACGGGTGCCGCCCGGCCGCCCCCGGCGGCCGTGGCACCCCGCGGCGCCCCGCCTGCCGCGCGGCACAGGCCCGCCGCCGGGCCCGGATTCAGCGCAGGTGGACG
>NZ_JBHYXD010000029.1:22271-72493 GCF_042751995.1 Streptomyces sp. NPDC059371
GTGTGGGCGGGGGAGTCGGCGCGGTGCGCCCGGGGCGCCGGGGGGGTGGTGTCGCCCCGGGCGGCGGGGGGTTGGGCGGCGGGCCGCGCGGCCGCGCCCCCCCCCCCCGGCGTCCGCCGTGCCCGGCTTCAGCGCAGGTGGACGTGATCGCGTTCGCTGTTGAACTCCAGCAGATCCGCGCCGAAGTCGCTACACACGTCGCGCATGACCTCGCAGCGCCGAAGGATCTCGTCGGTGAACGGTCCGCGCCGATACTTGGGGGCGAAGACCAAGCGCGCGTGCCGGGTGTGGACGACGCCAAGGCCCCTACGGATACCGGGGTTTGACTCCCAGCGTGGTGACATGGATCAACGCTACGATCACGCCCGTGAAGCTCGTGACACAGGTCAAACTCATGCCGGACGCCGCGCAGGCATCCGCGCTTGAGCGCACCCTGGGCACGGTCAACGAC
This sequence comes from Streptomyces sp. NPDC059371, assembly GCF_042751995.1. Classification (NCBI taxonomy): domain Bacteria; kingdom Bacillati; phylum Actinomycetota; class Actinomycetes; order Kitasatosporales; family Streptomycetaceae; genus Streptomyces; species Streptomyces sp. NPDC059371. The sequence continues at coordinate 22,723 of NZ_JBHYXD010000029.1, forward strand.
GCCGCGAACTGGGTGTCAAAGGTGGCGTTCGAGCACGGCGTGCCACGTGAGTACGAGCTGCGCAGGCACACCTACGCCGAACTCAAAACCCGTGGGCTGGGAGCGCAGGCCGCGCAACACGTCATCAAGAAGGTCCGCGACTCGTACACCACGCTCAAGGCCAACATCCGGGCCGGCAACCTCGGCAAGGACGGTTCCAGGCGTCGCCGCAAGGCCGAGTCCAATCCGATCACGTTCCGGCCCCAGGCCGCGCAGCCGTATGACGACCGGTGTTTGAGCTGGCAGTACGACCAGAGGACCGTGTCCATCTGGACCGTGGACGGCCGGGTCAAGAACATCCGCTTCGCCTGCTCCGCCGACGCGCTCGCGATGCTCCAGACGCACCGGCAGGGCGAATCCGACCTGATCGCGCGCGACGGCGTGTTCTATCTCGTCGCCACCTGCGACGTGCCCGAGGCCGAGCAGTACGAGCCGGACGGCTTCATCGGTGTGGACCTCGGCATCGAGAACATCGCCACCGCCTCCACCGGCTACCTCGCCGCCGGGCGGGGACTCAACCGGTACCGCAAGCGACAGCTTGCCCTGCGGGCCAAGCTCCAGAAGAAGCGCACCAAGAGCGCCAAGCGGCGGCTCAAGGCCCGTGCCCGCACAGAGGCGCGGCACGCCGCCAACCAGAACCACATCGTCTCCAAGACGATCGTGACCGAGGCTGAACGCACCGGGCGCGGCCTGTCCCTCGAAGAACTCAAGGGCATCCGCAACCGGGTACGGCTCCGCAAGCCCCAACGGGTCGCACTCCACTCCTGGGCCTTCGCCCAGCTCGCAGACTTCATCGTCTACAAGGCCGAGCGGGCCGGTGTGCCCCTGGTCTTCGTTGATCCCGCGTACACGTCGCAGACGTGCGCCGAGTGCGGCCACGTCGACAAGCGCAACCGTGTCGACCAGGGGCTTTTCATCTGCCGGGGGTGCGGGGTCGTTGCCCACGCCGACCGGAATGCTTCCCACAACATCGCCACCCGTGGCGAGAGCGTGTGGAATGCGGGGCGTGAGTCACGCGTCCCTGCCACCCCATAGGGGTGTCTGGACGGAGGAGTCCACCCCAGCAGCCAGCTGGGCACTACCTCCAAGCCCCGTCCCTTTAGGGCCGGGGTCAAGTTGACGCCAGGGCCTGCAGCCGGGTCAGCGTCGACCACAGGACCCCCGGGGTGGCGAAGGTGTCCAGGGAGAGGACGTCGTCCACGAAGTGCACGTGGTAGGCGCCCTCCAGCGCGCCCAGCAGCTCCACCGCGCCCAGCGAGTCCAGCCCCGCGAGCCGCAGGTCCGTATCGGCCTCCAGCGGTTCGCCCGCGCCGTGGAACGGCAGGTACTCACACAGCAGTTCCTCGAACTTGTTGTCCCAAGCCATCGCTGACCTCACCCTTTGCGTGTCGTCGATTCAGCAGCAGACCGGCGGCGTACGGGCCAGTCTGACCACGCCGCCTACACCAGCGGTCGAGCCCCGGCGGAACGCCCCCCGGGCGCCCCCACGGCCCGAGACCGATTCCGGACCGGAGAAAAATGGGGAAAGAGTAGAAAAAGGAGGAGGGGGGGAGGGGGGAATCGGCTGCTGGATCAAATGCCGTGACCTTCCCGGGGGGTAAGGATATGCGGCCCTTTTCCTGGCGCCGCGCCGGGTTTTACTCGTTCTCCATTTCCGCTCCAGTACGGGCGGCCATGATTTCCGGGCCTCCCGTACGGCCGTACGGGAGGACGGATCACGAGGAAGGGCCTCGTCATGACGCCAGCGCTGACCGAGCCCCTCAGCGGGACGCTGTACGAACTCCTCACCGCGCGCAGCCTGCGCGAACGCAACAGGGAACTCGTCCTCGCGCTGGTCGCGGCGGGCAACCGGGGCGAGGTCAATCACCTCACCCGCCACTGGGCGGGCGCCGGTGAGAGGGGCGGGCGGACCCTGCCCGACGGGCTGGGGCTGAGGGCCGAGAGCGTCATCGCCGACCACGACGTCGTCGCCCTGCGCGCGACCGCCCGGGCCGAAGGGGCCACCTGGTCCCTGGTCGCCGAACTCCGCTTCGATGCCGCGGGCCGTATCGAGCAGTGCCATGACCTGCTCGTGCCCCAGACGGCGGCAGGCTGACACGGCGGCAGGCCGATACGGCGGCAGGCCGATACGGCGGCAGGCTGATACGGCGGCAGGCTGATACGGCGGCGGGCCGGCACGGCGGCGGCCGGGGTCGTCCGCCGCCGGGGCGTTGTCACCCCCTTCCCGGCGCGTCGGGAGGGAATCGAGGACCGTTCGGGGGCCGCTGGAGAAAACGGACGACGGGGACGCGGCGGAGCTAGCGTGAAGAGGCTGGGTTCCGGCTGTGCCGGCGCATGCCGGGCCGCCGAAGGCCCGCACGCCGGCTCCCCGAACCGCAGGGGCAGTTGCTCGTCTGGCCGGGGGTGTCCGGAAGGGGGAGGCGATGAACGGTCAGGGGCCTGGCGGGGTGTGCGCGGTGATCGACCCCGAACAGGGGGATCACGGCACCATGGAACTGCACGGGATCTGGGACACCGCCTTCTTCCACCGCGCCCTGCACCGCGTCGCGGAGAGCGGCCCCGGTGCCCGGCACCCGGGATGCCGGCTGGTGGCGCGCGCAGAGGACCTGCACATCGTCGAACTCCCCGGCGGCCAGGCGGCGCCCGCGCCCGCGGCCGTCGGGCTGCTCGCCGACCTGCTGACCGCCGCCCCCGAGTCCCGCCCCGGCACCGGGCCCGCCGCCATGGCGGCCGGGCAGCCCTGCCGGACCCTGCCGCGCACCGAGCCGGTCACCCCCCTGCAGCGGCAGCGGCTCGCCGACGCCGTGGCCTGGCCCGGCCACCAGGTCGAGCAGATCCTCTGGCGCTGGCACGGCCCCCTGGACCCGGCACGCTTCGAGGCGGCCTGGCACGCCGTCGGCGAGCGCGAGAGCGTGCTGCGCACCGCCTTCGTATGGGACCCGCGCCCGCGTGCCGTCGTCTTCGACCGCGCCCTGAGCGACGTCGTCCGCCACCCGCACCGCACCGTGACACGGCGCGCCCTGCTGCCGGCCCGTGAGCGGGCCCGCGCCTTCGACCTGCGCCGCCCCGCGGCGGTGCGCCTGGCGCTGCTGGACAGCGGCCCAGAGGACGCGGCAGCACCCTTCACCGACATCCTTCTCACCTACCACCGTGCCCTGCTCGACAGCTGGAGCGTGCGGCTGCTGATGCGCGAGTGCTGCCGCGCCTACCTCGCCGGCGGGGCACTGCCCGGCGGCGAGCGCCGCCCCGACCTCGGCGACTGCGCCCGCCGGCTCGCCGCCCAGGACCTCGGCCCGGCCCCCGGCCTCCGGCAGGAGCCCGCCCACCGGCCGGCCCTGCCCCCGCCCGGCCCGCTCCGCCCCGCGGACAGCGGCGGGCACGGCCCCGCCCACCGGCCCACCGAGCCCATGCCCCCGCTCCGGCCCGCAGGCCACACCGCCACCGGCACCGGCACTGCCATCGCCACCGGTGCCGCCGGCGCCGACACCGGCACCGGTACTGCCCCCGGCGCCGGCACCGGTGTGCTGCGTGTCGTCCTGTCCCCGGCCCGCAGTACCCGTCTGACCCACTGGGCGGCCCGCTGGGGGGTGGCGGAGAGCAGCGTGCTCCAAGCGGTGTGGGCCCTGCTCCTCTACCGCGCCCGCACCACCACCCCCGCGCCCGCGACCGTGGGCTTCGGCCTGGACTTCCCCGGCCGCGGCCTGCTCCTGGACGGCATCGAGGGCATCCCCGGCCCCTTCGAGAACACCCTGCCGCTGAACCTCACCGTCGACCCGGCGCTCACCCTGCCCCACCTGCTGCGCACCCTGCGCGATGTGGTGATGGACCTGTCCGCCTACGAATGGACCACCCCCGCCTCACCCGCCACCGCCCACACCCTGGAACCGCGGGCCGGCGGCCTGCTCGCCTTCGACTGCGGCCCGAACCCCGAAACCGCCTACGGCCACGAACTCGCCGCACACGGCATCCGCCTGGAGGAACAGGAAGCCGCCGGAGCACCCGCCGGATACGCCCTGCGCCTGCGCGCCGGCCACGACACCCGCCGCGCCCTCGTCCTGACCTGCGCCTACGACCGCGACCTCATCGACGACACCACCACCCGCACCCTGCTGGCACACACCGTACGGCTGCTGCGCCTGCTGCCCGTGGCGGCGACCGCGGCCACCACCGTCGCGGACGTACTGGCCTGGATGCCCAGGACGCCCACACCCCCGGTCCCCGACGGCCCCGCCGCCCGGGACACCGCCCCCCTCGTCCTGCTGCGCGGCACACCGGCACCCGCCACGGCCACCGTGTGCCTGCTCGACACCCCCGGCGCGCCGCACACCGGGCACCGCGAACTGCTGCGGCACTACCGGGGACCGGAGGCCCTGACCGCGCTGCGCCCCACCGCCGGCCGGCCGGCCGCCCAGGCCGACGTGCTCGCCCGCCTCGCCCGCGCCGGCGGCCGGCTGGTCCTGGGCGGCTACTCCGGCACCGGCGCCCTCGCCTGCGAACTGGCCCACCAGGTCACCCGGGCCGGGGTGCGCCCGCCGCTGGTCGTGGTCGGCGGCCCCGACGACGACCCGCACGCGCCCCGCGGCCTGGCGGCCGCCCTGCAGCGGGCGAGCGCATCGGCCGCCCGCCCCTGACACGACCCGGCCGCCCCCGTGCACGGCACCCGGCACACCTGCCTCCCCGCACCCGCCACGCCCGTACGCCCGTATGCCCGTATGCCCGTATGCCTGTACGGCGGCGGGGAAGACCCTGCTAGGGCCAGTTGATGTCGTCGTCCGACGCGGTGTCACGCACCGGCGCCGGCCGGCCGGCGCCGGTGCCCTTGCGGGCGGCGCGGCGGGCAGGAACCGCGTGTTTCATCAAGACTCCCGTGGACGCGGACGAGGACAGCTCCCGTGAGCGAGGACGGGCCGGTGCGCAGGTACCGGACCCGGGCGCTTGAGACTTTGCCCGCGACCGCTCAAGAACCGCTCGAGGAACGCCAGAGGAATCCGTGAGGTTCGCACGAACTCCGAGGCACGGCACCTGGCAAAACATTGCCCGGCCCTTGCCCGGCCCCCTACGCTCGGTTGCGGCACCCGGGCGGTGGCCGCGGTGGCACGCCTCCTCCGCCCCACGGGGCCGCCCCCCACCCGTCCGTCCCAGGGAATGGTCACATGCTGCGTCAGCCCGCGTTCGGCCGTCGTCTTCGCAAACTGCGACAGGCCCGCGACCTGTCCCAGACCGCCCTGGCCGGGGACGGCATGTCCACCGGATACCTCTCCCGTCTGGAGTCCGGCGCACGCCAGCCCACCGAGCGGGCCGTCGCCTACCTCGCCGAACGCCTGGGCCTTCAGGCGGCCGACTTCGAGGAACCCGCCGGCGGCTCCCTGGCCCACGCCCTGTCGCTGGTCTCCTCCACCGGCTCCGACACGGCGATGGAGACCCTGCGCGAGGCCCTGGCCGCCGAGGGGCACGAGGCACCGGTGCTGCGCTGGCAGGCCCTGTGGCAACTCGCCGGGCAGCGGCGCCTGCAGGGCGACCACGACGGCGAACGGGAGTACCTGCAAGAACTGGTCCAGCTCGGCGAATCGGTCGGACTGGTCGCCCTGCGGGTCCGCGGCCTGACCCGCCTGGCCCGCTGCCTGCGCGCCCTGGGCGAGATCAGCGCCGCCCTCGACGCCGCGATGGCGGCCCACCACCTCGCCCGCGAGGACGGCCTCGACGTGGAGGACCGCGCCACCGTGCTGCTGGGCCTGGTCTCGGTCGAGGCCGAGGCCGGCCGGATGCCGGACGCCCGGGCCCACGCCGACGAACTGGCCGAACTCGTCGCGGGCCGCAGCGACCCCCTGTGGGCCGAAGCCATGTGGACCTGCGCGGCGGTGCGCCTGCGCCAGGGCGACCACACCGCCGCCCAGGGCTACCTGGAAGAGGCACTGGAGAAGTTCAGCAGCCGCGAGGACCTCGTGCTGTGGCTGCGCCTGCGGTTCACCGCCAGCCGCCTGTACCTGCAAAAGCAGCCGCCGGACCCCCAGGCCGCCGAGCGGTGCCTGACCGCCGCCGAACCCGCACTCGCCTTCGTCGGCACCCCCGGCCTGCGCCAGGACCTGCTCGCGCTCAAGGCGGACGTCGCCTTCTTCCTGGCCCGCTACGACGAGGCCCACGCCCTGCTCGGCGAACTCGCCGAGATGGAGCTGAGGATGAGCTACCGCGACCGGGTCCGCCTGGACATCCTGCGCAACCAGCTCCGCATCCGCTCCGGCGATTCCAGCGGCATCCAGGGACTGCGGGACCTGGCCGAACAGGCCCAGGCCGGCGCCAACATCGACCTGGCCGCCGACATCTGGCGCATCCTCGCCGAATCCCTGGCCGGCCCCGCCACCCCACCCGGCCCCACCACACCCGGCACCTGACCACCCCCACCCCCGTCCCCGCCCCCACCCCCGTCCCCGCCTCTGTCCCCGTCCCCGTCCTCGCCCCCGCCTCTGCCCCCGTCCTTGCCCCCGTTCCGTCCTTGTTCCGTCCCGGCAAGGGGGACTGCTCTCAGCGGCCCTCGCGTGTCTCGGACCAGCCGGGCGGCACGCCGGCCCCGGCCGGCCACAGCGCCCGGTGACCGGCCGCGTCCGCCAGCACCACGAACGCGGCGGACGCGTCGTCGAAGGGGTCGTCGTGCGCCGGGGCGTCCAGCACCCGCAGATTGCCGTACTCATCGAGGCGGGCGGCCCGCCCGGTGCGCCACATACGGGCCGTGCCGCCGGCCGGCCCGCCGAACGGATCGGGCAGAAACCGCTCGCAGCCGGCCGCCGCGCGGGCACCGGTGTAACCGGAGGCCACACCGACACCCGCGATGTACAGGGAGCCGGTCCGGCCCGGGCCCACCGGCCGCAGCCGCGCATCGAGGAGATAGGCGCGGTGACCGGGAGCGGGACGGGCCGCCGCGCCCGGCGTGTGCTCCACGACGAGCCGGGCCTCCGCCCAGCCGCCGCTCACGGTCAGCTCGACGCCCTCGCCGCGGGCGAGCGAGACCAGCGCGCTCAGCACGTCGTCGGCACCGCCCAGCACCACCCGCGCCCCCTGCCGGCGCAGCCACCCCAGCACCTCGTGCGGCACCTCCCGGGTGAGCGAGCGGTCCGGGACGTGCACCCGCGCCCCGCCGGCCAGAGCGCTCAGCAGCCCGATCGCCGCGTCCCCGTCCGGGTAGCCGCGTACCAGCCAGGCCGCGTCGGCCGGCCTCGCCGCGGTGACCGTCTCCCCGCCCACCGCGACGGTGCCGCCCTCACCGGGCAGCAGCAGCAGCGGATCGCCCGCGCGCAGCGGACGGATCCGGTCGGCCCGCCCCACCGGCCAGGACCCGGCGGGCGGCCACCGCTCGGCCCCCTCCTCACGCACCAGCCGCGCCGCACCCGGCACGGCCGGCAGCAGCAGGTCCGCGGTCTCGTCCAGCAGCAGCACCACCGGACGCAGCGACTCGGCCACATCCAGCGACGGGTCCACCGGCACCAGCGCGGCCCCCGTCTTCGCCACCGCCAGCGCGGCCACCGCGAACCCGGCCGCTGAGGACAGCGCGGTCAGCACACAGCTCCCCGGACCGGCCCGGTGCTCGATCAGGGCATGCGCCAACAGGTCCGAGCGGGCATCGAGCCCGGCGTAGTCCAGGCCCTCCAGCGCGAGCGCCCCCGGGGTGCGCGCCACCTGCGCCGCGAACAGCGACGCCACGTCCTGCCGGGCCGGCGCCGCCTCCTCACCCGCCCACACCCCGCCCCCGTCCTCGCCTTCGGCCGCGGTCCCCGGTCCCAGCCGCAGCCGGCTCAGCGGCGTGGCGGGCGCCTCGAGGGCCGAGCGCAGGACGGCGGTGAGCTGACCGGCCAGACGGGCCGCGGCCCGCTCACCGACCGTCTCGTGACGGAAGGTCACGGTGACCGCGATGCCGGCCGCCTCACCCGCCGGGCTCTGCCGCTCGGTCAGCGTCAGCCCCAGGTCCGCGGCCGGCACCGCGGGCGTGCAGTGCTCGGCCCGCACCGACAGCCCACCCGCCTCGAACCGGCCCACACACTCCTGCACCACCGCCAGCGCCACCCCGCCGGGCAGCGCCGCCAGCGCCGCCTCACCGTCCCGGTAGGCGGCCAGGTCCCGCTCACGGACCCGGCGCAGCAGCTCGGTGAAGGACGGATCGCCCGAGGCGTCCACCGTCAGCGCCAGCACCCGGCCGTAGGGACCCACCGCCTCGCGCAGCGCGGCACTGTCCCGCGCCGGGACGGGCGCGGCCACGGTGACCGGATCCTGCGCACCCAGCCGGCCCAGCAGTGCCACGAGCGCGGCGTGCACCACCATGAACACGGTGGCGCCCTGCCCGGCCGCCCACCGCGTCAGGTCCGCGTGCAGGTCCGCCTCCAGGGCGTTCTCCAGGGTGCCCCAGGAGGCGTGGGCGGACCGCGGCCCGCTGCCCGGCAGCACCGCGGGCACCCGGTCGCCGAAGACCGCGCGGGGCGCCGCGTCCAACCCGGCCGGCGAGCGGTGCGGGGTGCCCCCGCAGGCCCGCGCCCCATAGGCCCGGGCCAGGTCGGCGGCCAGCGGCACATGCGACCACAGGTCCACCGCGTCGGCCGGCAGGGCCACCTCCAGCAGATGGTCGTCCGCCGCCAGCGCCCGCAGCCGCGTCCCCGCCGCGCCCAGCCGGACGTTGCGCAGCGCCACATGGCGCCGCCCCAGATCCTCCAGCGCCACCTCCAGCGCCCGCCTGTCCAGCACCCCGCGCAGCCGCAGCGAGAACGCGCGGCTGTCACCGGCCGTGTCGTCCGGCCCGATCACCGCGGCGGGCACGTCACCGACCAGCGCGGCGAACGCGGCCGGAGTCGGCGCCTCGTACAGGGCCCGGCTGCCCGGATCGACGCCCAGCGTCTCCCGGACCCGGGACAGCAGCCGGGCCGCCGCCAGCGAGTGGCCGCCGATACGGAAGAAGTCCGACTCCGCCCGCACCCGGTGCCGGGGCAGACCCACCACCTCGGCGAACAGGTCACGGACGATCTCCTGGATCGGCGTGCCGGGCTGGGTGAGCGGACGGTCGGCGGTGCGGGCGGGCACCGGCAGCGCCGCGCGGTCCACCCCGCCGGCGCCGTCCAGCGGCAGCGCCTCCACCGTCATCAGCACCGACGGCACCATGTGCTCCGCCAGGTGCTCCCGCAGATGGGCACGCAGCACGGCCTCCAGATCGACACGGTGCTCGAAAGCGGCCGGAGTGCCGGCCCACCCCTCCACCCCCGCACCACCGGAGCCCGCCCCGTCCCCGGACCCCGCCCCACTGACGCCGCCGCTCCCGGGCTCTGCTCCGCTCCCGGGCTCTGCCCCGGTGCCGGACTTCGCTCCGGTGTGGGACCTCGCTCCGGTGTCGGACTTCGTTCCGGTGTGGGACCTCGCCCCGGTGCCGGGCTCTGTTCCGGTGCCGGGCTCCGCTCCGGTGGCCGCCGCCGCGTACACGCCCGTCACCGCACCCGCGGGCACCCGCGCGGGATCGAGCAGGACGATGTCGAGGAGCTCGGGGCTCTCACCCCAGGTCGGCAGCGCCCGGTAGCCCAGATGCTCGGCCCTGCCGCACAGCGCCTCCACATCGGGCGCCACCGCGTCCTGCGGCGGCAGATCGATGCTCTCGCGGGGATCGAAGAGGGACCGCATCGCCGCGTACTCGTCGTGCACCCGCCGGTTGGGCACCCCGGCCAGACGCAGCACGGCCGGACGCGCCGCCACCACCCGGTCCACCACCTCCAGCCCTCCCGCCACGTCCGCACCCCAGCGCACGACGGCCACACCGGAGAGGTCGGCGACCGGCTCGGCGGTGGAGAGCACCACGTCATAGCGGTAGCGGGACAGCTCGTTGTGGTGCACCCCCCGCTTGAGCCGCACGTCGACCGCACGCACCCGGGGCAGCTCCCGGGCCAGCGCACCGAACAGGGCGGGGGAGAGCAGCAGTTCGGTCTCCGTGGACACCCGGTGCCCGATACCGCGGCGCAGCGCCTCCCGGTCACCCCCCACGCCGCCCGGCCGGGCCAGCGCGATCCCGGTCTGCAGACAGCAGGCAAGATCCAGGCTGCGCACATCGCCGAGGAAGAGCGAGCCGCCCGGGGCGAGCAGCGGCAGCACCCGCTCCAGGACCGTGCGCAGACGGGCCAGGCCCGGCAGGTACTGCACCACCGAGTTGACGACGACCGCGTCGAAATGACCCGCGGGCAGTCCGCCGGTGTCCTCGGCGCCACGGCAGTCCAGCCGCACCTTGTCCTTCAACAGCGCATCCGCCTCCACCCGCGCACCCAGCGCGGCGACGGCGGCGGGGGAGAAGTCGGTGGCCCAGTACTCCTGGACCTCCTCCTCACGCGCGAGGTGGGCCAGCAGCAGCCCGCTGCCCACCCCGATCTCCAGCACCCGGCGGCGCGGCAGCTCCCTGATCCGGTCCAGGGTGGCGTACTGCCACTCCCGCAGCTCCTCGAGCGGGATCGGCAGGGCGTCGTAACTGCTGTTCCAGCCGGTGAAGTCGTCCCCCAGCCCACGGGCCGCAGCGCCGGCGTGGAGCGCCTCGTGGATCTCCTTCCACTGCGCGGTCTGCGCGTCCTGATCGGCGGCCGCCGCAGCCGGCCCGGCCGGCACCACATGCGCCACCAGGTGCCTGCCGCCGTCCGCGCTCTCGTGCACGGACACCGCGGCGGCGGACACCGCCGGGTGCGCGCCCAGCACCGACTCGACCTCACCGAGCCGAAAACGCCGCCCGCACAACTCGGCCCACTCCTCGGCCCGCTCCTCGACCCGTCCGGCCGCCTCCGGCCCGTCGTCCCCGCCCGGGTGGCCGGCGGGCCGGCCACCCGACGCCAGAGCGCCCCACACCGCGAACACGACCGCGTCGAAGGCCTGCCCGCCGCCGGTCCGGCCCGCCACACCGGCGGGCTCCGGCCGCGCTGGGGAGGCGGAGCGCACGAGGTCCAGCACCGCGCGATGCGGCACGACGACCCCCTCCACGCCGCCGGAGGCGTACCAGACACACAAGGCGTCGTCCGGGCCGGCGGTCTGCTCGGGCAGGGCGTCGCAGCGCCGGGCGATCTCGGGCGCCTCGGCGTCCAGCGCGAGGACCACCGTGTCCAGGCCCGCGTAGTCCGCGACGCCCGCACTCCCGGTCAGCACCGCCGCGGCCGCACTGTCACGCACGATCAGCCGCCGCCGCTCCACGCGGTCCGCGGGATCCAGGGGGACATAGGCCGCTCCGGCCCGCACGATCCCCAGGAACGCCGTCACCGTCTCCGGGCCCGGCCGCAGCGAGGTCACCACCCGGTCGCCCCGGCCGATGCCGCGCGCCCGCAGATGGGCGGCGAGACGGTTGGCCGCGCGGCCCAGCTCCCGGTAGGTGAGCCGGCCGCCACGGCCGCCCGGCTGCTCGGGATGGTGCACCGCGACCGCGTCGGGACGCTCCTGGACCTGCTGCTCGATGAGGCCGGAGATGGACATCGCTACCCGCTCCTTATGACAGCCTTCCGGCTTGGCAGAATGTTGCCTGAATAATGGCAAGAGTGGCCTGAGGTGGCGTCCTGAGACGGTCGAGCGGCACTGGAGTCGCTGGTGGCGAGGGGGCGTTGCCGCCGGGGCGAAGGGCACGGGGTTGCCAAGGCGCCCGGGGCGGGGGAGTGGCCGGCGATCACCCGGGACGACGTCCCGCACGCGGTGCGCCCCGAAAACACCGAAGCCCCCGCTGGGCATCGCTGCCTGCGGGGGCGTCACGGGGCGGGCACGGATGCCCGGGACACGGATCAGACGCTGGCGACGGCCGGGGCGGTGGGCCAGTTGATGTCGCCGACCTGGATGGCGGTGGGGGCGGTGGGCCAGTGGGTGTCGGCCTGGATGGCGGTGGGGGCGGTGGGCCAGTTGATGTCGCCGACCTGGATGGCGGTGGGGGCGGTCGGCCAGTGGGTGTCGGCCTGGATGGCGGTGGGGGCGGTCGGCCAGTGGGTGTCGGCCTGGATGGCGGTGGGGGCGGTCGGCCAGTGGGTGTCGGCCTGGACGGCGGTCGGGGCGGTCGGCCAGTTGATGTCGCCGGCCTGGAACGTGGAGACCGTCTTCGCCGTCGCCGGCCAGTCGATCGCGTCGGCGGCGGTGACGCCCGCGGCGGAGAAGGCGGTGAGGGCGGCGGCGGCGACGGCGATGCGGGCGATGCGGTTCATGGCGGGCTCCTCGGTGTCAATTTCGTTTTCGTTGCTTGGCAACCTTCTGCCAAGAAGATTGGCAACCAAAGCTCGCAAATTGGTCGGGAATGGGTCGATTCGGACTCAAGGTGCACGCCAGGAACGCCTCAGGAGGTGGTCCGCCGTCGCCGAGTTGCCTAGAAAAAGCGGCTCTGAGCTGCGAAAACAGAGATTCTTGGCAAAGCCGGAAACGCTCTGGCAACGCTTGGCAATTCCTGGGGAACCGGGCTGGACATGGTCGAGACCCGCCGCCGGCCCGGCAACTAGAGCCGTGCCTGAGCCGGTGCTGCCCGAGGTTGCCAAACCTCTGGCATTGAAGGCAAGGTGTTGCCAAGAACTAGGCAATCATTTGCCTCACCTGTGGGGGGAGGCCCCTGAAGTGAACGAGAAATCCCACGGTGACCGCAGGATCCACCTCAACCCGGCCGGCACGGGCCGCATGCCCGCGGCCGTACGGGAGGTCCTCACCGAGTGGACGCGTTTCGAGGACCGCTACGGCCCGTACGAGCTGGACGAACGCCTCGAGGACGTCCTGCACCGGGAGATCCACGAGCGGCTGGCCGCCCTGCTGGGCACCCCGCCCGGGGACACCTTCCCGTGCACGGGCGCCGCCGACGCGTTCGCCGCCGTGCTGTCCCGGCTGCGGCTCGGCCCGCGCGACCGCGTCTGGACCACGCCCTACGAGTCGGCCGCCAACCTCAGCACCGTCCTCGCGCTGCGCGCGCGCACCGGCTGCCGGCTGGAGGTCGTACCGCTGCGCCCCGACGGCGACCTCGACCTGGAGTGGATGGCACGGCACATCGGCGGCGACGTCGCCCTCGTCTGTGTCCCGTACGTGCCCTCCGGCTGCGGCATCGTCCATCCCGTCGAGGACATCGGCCGCCTCCTCGCCCCCCACCGGTGCCTGTACGCCGTCGACGCCTCGTACGCGGTGGGCCAACTGCCCGTGGACGCCGCCCGCATCGGCTGCCACCTGGTGACCGGGGACGGCTGGAGGTTCCTGCGGGGCCCCTACGCGGCCGGATTCGCCGGAGTCGCACCGCGGCTGCGCACGATGCTGGCCCCGCACGGCGGCCTGCCCCTGGTGCCGCCGCACGGCGCCGCGACCGCCGCGCTGAACCGGGCCCTGGCCCTGCACGCGGCCTCGCCCCCGGGCAGGGACCTCGCTCCCGGCCTGCGCGCCGCCGTCGAGGACACCGCCGGCACCGAACTGATCGCCCCCGGACGCCTCCAGAGCGGCATCGTCACCTTCCGGCACCAGCACGTGCCGGCCGCACTGGTGCGCCGCCGGCTCGCGGACCGCGGCGTCGTGGTGTGGAAGACGGTCGCCGAGGAGGTCCCGCTGTACCTGCCCGAGCGCGGCGTCGTCACGGCCGTACGCGCATCCGTCCACCACGACAACTCGGCCGAGGACATCGAGGTGTTCGCCCACGCCCTCAAGGACGCCGTGACCCAGACGCGCCCCCTTCCCACGCCCGCCCAGCACCCGCGGCCACCCGCACCCGAACCCGTACCGGCCCCCGCACCGGCACCGGCCCCCGCACCGGCACCGGCCCCCGTACCGGCGGCGCACGCCGTGCCGTCCCGGCCGGCAGGGCCCGGCACCCCGCGCGTACGGCCCGCCGGCCGGCGCCACCTGAGCCTGGTCCCGGACCGCCCCCCGGACCCCGGCCCGCGCCGGTCCGGCGCCTGAACCGCCCCGAACCACCGGCCCCCGGCCGCGGGCACCAAGCCCCCGGGCCGCCGGACCCCGGGCCGCCGGACCCCGGGCCGCCGGACCCCGGTCCGCGGGGCGTGAACGGCGCCCGGCGGCCCGGTGGCCCGGCGGCGGCATCAGGCCCGGGGGAGGACTCCCGGGCCTCATGCGTATGCCGGGCGGTTGTGGCCGGGTGGTCGAGCCGGACACGAGGAGTCTCCAGGCACATCCCGAGTCCGGTCCTGTTCCCTCCAGGTGCGGCCACTGAACGGCAGTGGCCCCAAAGGAGGTTTCGCATGGCTCTGCGTGACGTTTTCCAGTCCCTGAACGAGACCGACGCCGTCGCCTCGCCGGCCGAGTCACGTCTGGCGGGCGAGGGCCTCCTCGACCCGGAGAAGGCCGCCGTCCTCAACAACAACGAGGAGGCCGCGGACGCCCCCATGACCGTCCTCAGCCAGATCAACGAGGCCTGAGCAGCCTGACAGGCGGCCGCCTGGGAGCGACGTGCTCCCAGGCGCCCCGGACCGGAAAGGCCGGCATCAGCATGCCCGCAGCCACTCCTCTGCCTGCCGCCCTGACCGGCAGGCTCCTCGGCGACACCTCCTGGGGCCTCGCGCACCGCGTCGAGAAGCAGGCCGTCGACCCCTCGGCCCTGCTCACCTCGGACACCGTCCGGCGCCTGCTCGACGCCAGCCTCCTGAAGTGGCCCTACTTCACCCTGCTCCGGCACGGTGAGGTGCCCACGGTGTCCTCGTACACGACGAAGCGGGACGTGATCGGGCACAAGGTCGCCGGATTCGCCGACCCCGGGGCCGTCGCCCGCCACATGGCAGGCGGCGCCTCCCTCAAGCTCAACCAGGTCGGGGACTGGCACCGCCCCACCCGCGCCATCGCGCGGCACCTGGAGGAGATCCTCCCCGTGGCGGTCAACTCCTACGTCTTCCACACGCCCGAGGAATCGCGCGGCATGCTTCCCCACCGGGACGCCGCCCACGTGCTCGTCATCCAGCTCGAAGGCCGCAAGGAATGGCACCTGTACGCCGAACCCGGCCAGGTCGGCGCCTCGGCGGGCCTGGACGTGGACGCCGCCCGGCCCAGCCACGTCTTCACCCTCGAACCCGGTGACGTGCTCTACCTGCCGCACGGCTGGCCGCACGACGCCGTCGCCCGCGGCGGCGACTCCCTCCACCTGACGTTCACGCTCACCGAGCCGACCCCGCAGGACCTGCTCGACGCGCTCCTGCGGCGCTTCCTCGACGACGAGCACAACCTCGTCCACCACTTCCACACCCGCCCGCTCCCGGCCCGTACCGCCGAGGTCCGCGCGGCCCTGACCGAACGGGCCCGGACGCTGGACGGCGACCACTGGGCGCGCACCGCGCTCGAGACGATGCGGGAGGCGATCGGCTGATGCCCACCACGACCACCGAGATCCCCGGGGCCGCACCGGCACAGCCCGCCGGCCACGACGTGGCACAGCCCGCCGGACGCGACGCCGGATGCGATGCCGGACACGGCTCCGGACGCGACGTCGGATGCGATGCCGGGCGCGATGCCGACCACGACGCCGGGCACGACGTGGTGCCCGCAGGCCTGGAGCACCTGGTCGGCGACATCGACGCCTTCTTCCGCGACCACTGGGCCGGCCAGCCCGTCCTGCTGCGCGCGCACAGCGACCTGAGCCGGCTCGTCACCGAGCAGGAGATGTGGGACGAGGTCGACTGCGGCCTGCTGTCCCGGCCGTACTTCACCGTCTTCAACGAGGGCGTGCGCACCGCGATCAGCGACATGACCCGCAAACGCACCGTCGTGGGCCACGAACTGCCCGGCTTCATCGAACCGGAGCGGATCCGCGAGGACTTCGCGAACGGCGCCACGTTCAAGTTCAACCAGGCCGAGCACTGGCACCCGCGCATCCGCACCCTGGTCAAGGCCCTGGAACCGTACTTCAGCGGCGGACTGGAGTCGTTCGTCTTCCTCAGCCCGCCCGGCAAGACCGCGATGCAGGCCCACATGGACGGCGCGCACGTCTTCATCCTGCAGGTCGCCGGCGTCAAGGACTGGGTGGTGGGCCGCGTCGACGACACCTCCACCAGCGACTCCGTCCTGCACGAGGGCGCCATCCCCGACGAGCGCCGCATCGAGCTGACCCTGCGCCCCGGCGACGTGATGTACATGCCGCACGGCACCCCGCACTACGCGACCGCCCGCGAGGGCAACTCCATCCACATCGCCATCACCGTGGAGGAGCCCACCGCGCAGAACCTCGCCGAGGTGTTCCTCGCCGGCTTCCTCGGCGACCCCGTCTTCAAGGCCCTGCACGACAGCCACCACCGGCACTCCCTGGCCGAGCGCACCGAACTGCTGCGCCAGGCGCTGCTCGCCCACCTCGCGCGCGCCGACGAGAGCGCCGCGGCCCGGGCCGCCGTCACCCTGCGCAGGGAGCACCGATGACGGGGCCGCGGGTGCCCGGCCGCGCACCCTGGATGAGCGGCGGGGGACCCGCAGCCGTCAGCGAGGGCACCCTGCGCACCACCGGCCTCGAGGCCACCTGGGCCCGCCTCGAGCCGCAGCTCACCGCCCGCGGCATCACCCGCGTCGCCGATCTGACCGGCCTCGACATCCTCGACGTGCCGGTGTGGACGGCGATCCGGCCCGCCGCCGCCACCCTGGTCGCCAGCGCCGGCAAGGGCATGTCGCACACCGCCGCCCGCATCTCCGCGGTGATGGAGTCCCTGGAGGTCGCCGTCGCCGAGCAGGCCCGGCCCGCCGGCGTCGCCCACGGCGCCGCCCGCACCCTGGCCCCCGGCTACGGGGTCGACGAACTGACCCTGCACCCCGTCTCCCTGGTCGACGACCGCACCGTCCTGGAATGGACCAAGGGCTGGGACCTGGCCTCCGCCGCACCGGGCCTGATCCCCTCGGCCGCCGTCGGACTGCGCGGCTGGGCCGCCGCCCGCTGGCAGCCCCCCACCTTCGTCACCACCACCAACGGCCTGGCCTCCGGCAACGACCACGTCGAGGCCACCTTGCACGCACTGCTGGAGACCGTCGAACGCGACGCCCTGGCCCGGCTGCGCCCGGCCGACGCCGTCGCCACCGACCTGGACACCGTGGGCGAGCGGCTCGGCGCCGTCGTCGACCGCATCCGCGCCGCCGGCGCCGACGTCGCCCTGGAACGCATCCCCTCCGTGCCGGGCACCTGGGCCTACACCTGCTGGCTCACCCAGCCCGAGATGTGGCAGATCTTCGCCGGGTCCGGCTGCCACACCGACCCCGCGATCGCCGCCGAACGGGCCCTGCTGGAAGCCGTCCAGAGCCGCGGCTCCACCATCAGCGGCGGCCGCGACGACATCCCCGAATGGACCTTCCGCCGCCTGGGCGCCCCACCCGACCGGCCGCGCCCCACCCCCCGGCACACCGAACCGATGCCCACGCCGGCCCCGGCCGCCTCCCGCACCCTCGAACAGGTCCTCGACGGCCTCGTCGCCGCCGTGCACCGCACCACCGGGCGGCCCGTCATCGCCGTCGACCTCACCCCCGGCCGGCAGCCCTGGCCCGCCGTCGTCCAGGTCTTCGCACCGGGACTCGGGCTCACCCTGCACCACCCCCGCCCGCAGTCCCTCGCCAGCAGGAGCTTCGCGTGACCCCCCGCCGCATCGCCTTCGTCGGCCCCACCCTGCCCGCACACCAGCGGCCCGAAGGCCCCTTCGCCTACCGGCCGCCCATCCGGCACGGCGACCTGTTCGACCTGTGCCTGCGCCCCGGCGACCAGGTGCTCATCATCGACGGCGTCTACCAGCACTTCGCGCCCATCCGGCACAAGGAGATCCTCGCCCAGCTCGCCCGCGGCGTGCACGTCGCCGGCACCGCCAGCCTCGGCGCGCTGCGCGCCGCCGAACTCGCCGGCTTCGGCATGCAGGGCCTGGGCCAGGTGTACGGACAGGCCCGCTCGGGACGTCTGAGCGCGGACGCCGATGTCGCCGTCCTCCACGCCGACGACAGCGCCGGTGCCCGCCGGCTGACCGAGGCGATGGTCTGCATCCGCCACGCACTGACCGAACTGCACGGCGCCGGAGCCCTGGACGCCGGCCAGGCGGCCCGCCTCGAACAGGCCGCCGCCCGCCTGCACTTCACCGAACGTTCCCCCACGGGCCTGCGCCACGAAGCCGGCCCCGACCGCGAGGCCATGCACCTGCTCCTGGACCACCTTCGGCGCCACGGCGACATCAAGACCCGCGACGCCCGGCACGCCCTGGACACCCTGGCCGCCCGCCCCGTCCCCGAGCCGGCCCCCGCAGCCGGCGCCGCCGAGGTGTGGACCAGCTCCTACGGCAGGGAATGGGACTTCGAACACCGGCCGCTCACCCCCGGCTCCGCCGTCGGCGCCCGGCTCGCCCTGGCCTGCCTGCAGCTGTTCGCCGTCGACTTCCCCGAACGCCACCGCGCCTACGCGCTGCGCCTGGCCGCCACCACCACTGGTGCCGCCACCACCACTGGTGCGGCCGGCGCCACCGGTGCGGCCGGGGCGCTGCTGAGCGCCGCCGGATTCGCCCCGGCCACCCGCCCCTACGCCCGCCTGGCCCGCGCCACCGGGGCCACCGCCCACTGGACCGCCCACGAACGCCTCCTGGCCCGCACCTTCCGCCTCCCGCCGGGCCGGCTCGTCTACCAGGACCTGCCCCCCGAAGCCGTCGCCGGCAGCACCCTGGACGAACTGGAACAGCGCTGCCGAAAGCTGCTGCTGCCGCCCGCCGCACCCGCCGCCCCCACCACCCGACGCCACGCCCTGCTCCGGCAGCTGTGGCAGGCCGACTGCGACCACGACTACCGGCTGTGCGCACTGGAACGCGGCTTCCGCGACACCGCCGAGGCCGCCCGGCTCGCCGGCGCCTTCGACCTGGCCCTGATCGCACGGCTGCTGCGGGAGCCGGCGGCCACCCGATGACCCCCACCGCACCACCCACCACCCGCACCACCACCCGCCCCGACCAGAGCCCGGCCCTGGCCCTGGCCGAGGCACACTGCACCGAGCCACGCCCCACCCAGGTCGCCGCCCACGGCGACGACGGCCTGCTCCTGCGCGTCGACGTCCCCACCCGCCACGGCGCCGAACACCCCCACCTGGTCCACTACCGGCGCCGCCCCGACGGCACCTGGGAAGCCGGCTGGACCCTGCCCTGGGGCACCCAGGCCCTGCCCGTGCCCGGCGGCTACGTCTGCGTCCGCCGCGCCGACGGCCGCACCCTGGTGGAACTGCGCCCCGCCGACGGAGGCCCCGGACACCTCCTGCTGACCACCCCCGGACACGTCGGCGCGCTCGCCCTCCACCCCGGCGGCGGCCACATCGCGGTGACCACCAGCACCTTCGGCGGCCCCGGCGAACACCCCGAAGGCCTGCTGAGCGGCTCCGACGCCGTGTGGGCCGAAGGCTCCGACATGACCCTCAGCTACGCCAAACAACCCCAAGGAGAGTGGCAGGTCCACCTCGTACGGCTGGACGGCACCCAGGCGCGCCGGCTCACCCCCCGCATCCCCGCCGGCCTCGCCCTCTCCGGCGAGGCCGCCTGGGCCACACCGGCCACCCTGTTCCTGGGCGCCCTGCGCCACCACCGCCACGGCGTACGCAACTTCGGCCTGCTCTCCCTCACCGTCGACATCGACCACACCGTCGACATCGACCACAAAGACGCAGACGCAGACCAAGACGCAGACGCAGACGCAGACGCAGGCCAAGACGCAGACGCGGACGAAGGCGCCACCCGCGAACTCTTCAGCGACACCGTCGACCTCTGCTACCCCGTACCCGGCCCCGGCGGACAGGTCGCCTACCTGGGCACCACACCACGCCACGACAACGCGCCCATCACCCAGTACGCCTGCCTCGTCGGCGAACACCTCGACCAGGTCGTCCTGCTGAGCGCCGAGAGGGGCCTGTGGCAGCGCCCCATCGGCTGGGACGGACCGCGCCGCCTGGTGTGCACCGCCGAATCCGGGCCGCGGCGCGGCCTGTACGTCCACGACCTCGACGACGCCACCTGGCAGCCGGTGCCCACCCGCGCCTCGGTGATGAACGCCCGCGTCCACGACGGCCGCGCCGCCGTCCTGACCTCCGCCCCCGACACCCCGCCCGCCCTGGACGTGACCGGCCTGCACCCCGGCCCCGGCCAATTCCCCGGTGAACACGTCGTGTCCGCCGAGGCACCCCCAAGGCCCGGCCGGCTCCACTACCGGCCCCAGCGCATCCCCGGCACCGACGGCGACGTCGCGAGCTGGGTCTGCCTGCCCGAGCACGGCCGGCCCCACGCCACCGTCGTCCTCTACCACGGCGGCCCGTTCCAGAGCTGGGACGAATGGTCCTGGCGGTGGAACCCGTGGCCCTTCGTCGCCTGCGGTCTGGCCGTCGTCCTCGTCGAACCCCCGCTCAGCCTCGGCTACCCCGACGCCGTGCGCACCGGCTGGCGCCAGTGGCGCGGCGGCATCGCCGCCAGCGCCGCCGCCCAGGTCGAAGCCGTCCGCGCCGCCGAAGGCCTGCTGGACTCCCCCCTCGCCCTCATGGGCGGCAGCTTCGGCGGCTACCTCGCCCTGAGCACCGCCGACCTGCTCAACCCCGACCTGGTCGTCGCGCACGCCGCCCCCCTGGACCTCACCCAGGTCGCCGAGGGCAGCGACGTGGGCTGGCAGTGGATCCGCGAGTTCGGCGACCCCACCGAATGGCGCCCGCTCTACCAGATCAACAGCCTCGCCCCCCGCCCCGTACGGCCCGGCACCCGCGTGCTGCTCTCGCACGGACTGCAGGACGGACTCGTCCCGCCCACCGAGACCCTGCGCACCCACCGCGCCCTCGCCCGCCAGGGGGTACGCAGCGAGGTCGCCTTCTTCCGCTCCGAGGCACACCCCCTCAGCCGCCCCGGCAACATCCGCGCCTGGTACCGCTGGGTGCTCTCCGCCGTCGTCGACGAACTCGCCCCCCGCACCGCCGACACCCGGCCGGAGGAGCCACGATGACAGACCGTCACATCGTTGTCGTCATCCGCGCCCGGATCGCCGGCGAACTCACCTGCCGTACGGCCGGCACCCGGGCGGAGGCGTCACGATGACGGGCCGTCACATCGTCACCCGCGCCCAGGTCGCCGACGGCCTCACCGCCCTCGGTGTGCGGCCCGGTGCCACCGTCATCGCGCACACCGCCCTCAGCTCCTTCGGCTACGTCGTCGGCGGCGCCCACAGTGTCCTGCTCGCCCTGCGTGATGCCCTCGGCCCCCACGGCACCCTCGTCATGCCCGCCTTCACCCCCCAGCTCTGCCATCCCTCGACCTGGCGCGCCCCCGACCTCGCCGACGCCGCCACCGACCCGCACATCGCCGCCGGGATGCCGCCCTTCGACCCGCACCGCACCCCGGCCGCCCGCACCATGGGCGTGCTGCCCGAACTGCTGCGCACCCAGCCCGGCACCCTGCGCTCCCACCACCCGCACGTCTCCTTCGCCGCCCAGGGCCCCCACGCCGCCACCGTCGTGCGGACCCACCCCGCCGCCTGGCGGCTCGCCGCCCACGGACCCCTGGGCCGGCTGTGGGACCTCGACGCCCTCGTCCTGCTGCTCGGCGCCCCCTGGAACAAGACCACCGCCCTGCACCTCGCCGAGTACGCCACCGCCTACCGAGGCCGCAGAGCCGGCCTGTGGGCGGTGCCCGAACCCGACGGACACGGCGGCAGCCACTGGCACCGGGTCCCCGAACTCCTCGTATGGGAAGGCGACTTCGACGCCCTCGGCGCCGCCTACGAAGCCGCCGGCGCCCCGCTCGCCGGCCTGCACATCGGCGGCGCGCACTGCCGGGCCCTGCCGCTGCGCGACCTGGTCCGCTTCGCCTGCCGCTGGCTGGCGAAGCACCGCGACCTGAGCCGCGCCCTGGCCCCGCCCGGCTGGCACGACGTGATGGATGCTGAAGCCCCGGTGCCCGCCGGAGAACTCGGCGCGGCACACACCGACTCGGCGCCAAGGAGCCCATCCAGATGAGCAGTGACGTGTCCCTGCGCCCCGTCGTCCCCGGCGATCTCGACCTCTTCGAGCGCGAGTTCACCACCCAGGACGGCGCCGGCCCCTTCCAGTGGTTCGGATTCACCTCCACCCACCGGCTGCGCGAGCGCTACGCCGAGGACCGCCTCCTGGGCCGCGAGGGCGGCATGCTCACCATCACCGCCGCCGGCGAGGCGGTGGGCCGCGTCGAATGGTTCGCCTCCACCTGGGGACGCCCCGACACCTCCGCCTGCTGGACCATCGCCATCGCCCTGTTCCCCGCCGCCCGCGGCCGCGGCACCGGAACCGCCGCCCAGCGCCAGGTCGTCGACTACCTCTTCGCCCACACCCGGGCCGAACGCGTCCAGGCCTTCACCGACCAC
This sequence comes from Streptomyces sp. NPDC059371, assembly GCF_042751995.1. Classification (NCBI taxonomy): domain Bacteria; kingdom Bacillati; phylum Actinomycetota; class Actinomycetes; order Kitasatosporales; family Streptomycetaceae; genus Streptomyces; species Streptomyces sp. NPDC059371. The sequence goes on from NZ_JBHYXD010000029.1 coordinate 45,049, forward strand.
GCCAACCTCGCCGAGCAACGCGCCCTGGAAAAGGCCGGCTTCACCCGCGAGGGCACCCTGCGCTCCGCCCAGTGGCGCTCGGGCCGCTGGCACGACCAGGTCCTCTACTCGGCCCTGCGCACCGACACACCCCTGTGGGACGAGGAGCGAGAATGACCTCACAGCCGACCGGCCTCGTTCTCGGCAACGGGCTGAGCGTCCTGCTGCAGCCGCTGCCCGGCTGCCAGGTCGTCGCCACCTGCCTGCACGTCGGCACCGGTTTCCGCAACGAACCGGTCGCCGGCGCCGCGCACCTGCTGGAGCACGTCCTGGCCCAGGGCGCCTCCAGCAGCAGGCCGCTCACCGACGCGGTCGCCGCCGTCGGCGGCACCACCAACGCGCGCACCGCGGCCGACTACACCCAGTACACCGCCATCCTCCCGGCCGGCGCGCTCGAAGTGGCCCTGCGCATCGAACACGACCGGCTCACCGACCCCGACCTCGGCCCGGCGCACGTCACGGCGCAGATCGCCGTCGTCCAGGCCGAGATCCGCCGCAACATGCTGCAACGCCCGCACGGCGGAATGGTGTTGTTCGACCTGCCCGCCCTGCTGCACGACACCTGGGCCAACCGGCACAACGGATACGGCGACATCGAGGCCCTTGAGGATCTCGGCCCCACCGAACTGGGCCGCTTCTTCCAGGAGTCCTACGCACCCGGCAACACCCACCTCGCCCTCGTCGGCGACTTCGACCCCCACCACGCCCGCGACCTGGTCGAGCAGTACCTGGCGCCGGTGCCGCCGCGCCCCGCACCGCCGCGCCCCCACGCGGTGGAGGCCCCGCTCACCGCGCCGCGCCGGGCGCTGCGCGGCGAACGCATCGCCGCCACCGCACGCACCGCGATCGGCTTCCGCACCCCGGACCCGGCCACCGCACCCGACGCCCACCTCGCCACCGTGCTGCTGGGCGAACTGCTGGAGACCCTGGGCACCGACTGCGCCTGCCACCCGGGCACCCGGCGGACCTGGGGCGCGTTCAAGGCCCGCGCCCACCGCACCGGCAACCCCTTCGACGTCGCCCGCGACGCACTGTTCGCCGTGGACTTCCCGCACCCCGTGGACACCGAGCCCGACGAGGCCGAACACTGCCTGCGCTCCGTCCTGGCCGGCGTCGCCGACGGCAGTGTGTCCCAGGCCGGGCCCCTGGCCCGTATCCGCCGCCAGCTCGCCCTCGCCCTGCACGCCGAACTGGACTCCGTGGCCAGCCAGGCGTCCTGGCTGTGCGTGGGCGCCGCCGTCCACCACGATCCGCTCCACCTGGCCGGCCTGCCCGGCGCCCTGCTGCGGCTGCCCGACACCGAGGTCGCCGCCGCGGCCGCCCGCTGCGCAGCCGCCCCCGCCGCCCGCCTCACCAGCCGCCCCGCCCCGGCAGCCCCCGACCCCACCGCGGTCACCGCCGCCCCCACAGGAGCCGCACGATGACCGCCCCCACCACACCCCAGGCCGCCCCCACCGCACCTCACGCCGCGCCCGCCGGGCCTCACGCCGCGCCCACCGCACCCCAAGTCGTCTCCGCGGTGCCCGAGTTGGTTCCCGCCGCCGTTTCCCGTTTCCGTGCTCCCGTGCACAGCGAACAGGTCACGGGCCGCGGCACCGCCGTCGCCGTCCAGCGGGCCGGGACCGGCCAACTGGCCGAAGCCAGACTGCTGTTCCCGCTGACAGCGGCGCCCGGTGCGCACCAGAGCCGGGTCGAGGTGATGGCCGAGGCGCTGCGCGAGGCCCTCACCGAGGCCGCGGCCGACCTCGCGACCGTCAGAGTGGAGACACGCGGCGACCGGGCCGTCATCGCGGTGCGCACCTTCGCCGACGACGTCGCCGCCACCCGCGCCCGCATCCGCGACTGCCTCGACGCGGGCCGCCCCCACCAGGTCCGCCGGGTGCGCGAGGCGGCCGGCCGGGTCGCCCGGCGGCTGGCCGCCGCCGAAACCATGCCCGCCCACCTCGCCCGCAGCCACTTCCTCGCCGCCGTCTTCGGCCCCCACCCCTACGGCCGCGCGGCGACAGCGGCCGAGGCCGCCGGCGTCGACGGCGCCCAGACCGCGGCCCTGCTGCACGGCGCGCCCGCCGCCCGCCGCCGCAGCGTCGCCGTCGGCCCCGACCCCGCCCAGGAACTCCTGGCCCAGGCCGCCGCCCTGCTGCCCCGCACGACCACCGCCCCGCACGACGCGCCGGGCACCGCCCCCCGGCCGCCGGCCCCCGCCCCGGGCCCGCGCCGCACCGTGCTCCACCGGGCCACCCCGCAGACCCTGCTGCGCCTGGGCGGCCTGGTCCCCGGCCGGGGCCACGACGACTACCCGGCCCTGCAACTGGCCGCGCTCATGCTCGGCGGCTACTACGCCAGCCGCCTCACCCTCGTCCTGCGCGAACGCGAGGGCCTGGCCTACGCGCCCCGCGCCGTCCTGGACCCCCTGGGAGCCGACGCCGTACTGACCGTGGAGGCCGACGTACGCCACGACGGCGCCGCCCGCGCCCTGACCCTCATCGCCGAGGAGACCCGGCGCCTGGCGGACGGCGCCTTCAGCGCACAGGAACTGCGCAACGCCCAGAACTACGCCGTCGGCTCCATGGCGATGGCCTGCTCCTCCCGCTCCGGACTGGCCTCGACGTACGCCGCGGTGCTGGCGAGCGGACTGCCCGCGAGCTGGCCGGCCGGCTACGAGGACCGGCTGCGCGCCCTGAGCGCCGCCGACGTGGCCCGCGCCGCGGCCGCCCACCTGGCCGCGCCCGCCCTGACCGCGGTCGTCGTCGCCCCCGCCCCGCTCGCCGGCCTGCCGCCCACCGCACCCGAGGGCACCTGAGCACGCCCGGACCGCCCCACCGACCCGGACCACATCAAGGATGGGACCCAACCGTCGTGAAAACGCTCCTGAAGCGCACGTTCTCCTCACTGCGCGGCCCGGCCCGGACGCTCGGCGCGCTGCACTTCGTCGACAGCCTCGGCAACGGCCTGTTCATGGCCGGCTCCGCGGTCTACTTCGTCACCGTGGCCGGCCTGCCCGCCACCACGGTCGGCCTGGGCCTGTCCCTGGCCGGCCTCAGCGGCTTCGTGGCCAGCCTCGTCTTCGGCCGGATGACCGACACCGCGGGCGCCCGCCGCCTGCTCGCCGTCCTGCTGTTCCTCCTGGCCGGCGCCTACGCCCTCTACCCGCTGGTGCACTCACCCGCCCTCTACTTCCCGGTGGTTGTCCTGACCGGCGCCCTGGAATACGGCTGCGGACCGGCGTTCGGCGCGCTGATCGCCGAACTCGTCCCGGACGGCGAACGCGTCAGGGCGCGGGCGGCCCTGCGCTCCCTGTTCAACGCCGGCTTCTCGGCCGGCGCGCTGACCGCGGCCGCGCTGATCTCCCTGGGCAAGGACACCCTCGCCCTGCTGCCGCTCGGCAACGGCCTGACCTTCCTGGCGGCCGCCGCCCTGGTCCTGAGACTGCCCGCGAACGGTGCCCGGGCCGCCGCCGGCTCCCAGCCCTTGCGCGTCCTGCGCGACCTGCCCTTCCTCGGCGTCATCGGCTCCTCCAGCCTGCTCGCCCTGCACAGCGCCGTCCTGCTCGCCGGCATACCGCTGTGGATCGTCCGCAACACCGATCTGCCGCGCGCCCTGGTCCCGTTGATCCTCGCCGTCAACACCGTCCTGGTGGTCCTCTTCCAGGTGGCGGCGGCCCGCGGCGCGGAGAGCCTGGACGGCTCCGTCCGCGCCGCCCGCAGGTCCGGAGCGGTGAGCGTGCTGGCCTGCGCCGCCCTGGCGGCGGGAACCCTCACCGGATCCGCGGCCACCGCCGCGATCACCCTCGGTGCGGTCCTGCTGTTCACCCTCGCCGAACTGTGGCAGGCCGCCAGCGGCTTCGGACTCGGCTTCGGACTCGCCCCCGAGCACGCACGCGGCGAATACCTCGGCGCCTTCCACCTGCACATGGTCATCCAGGCCACCCTCGGCCCCGCCCTCGTCACCTTCCTCGTCGTCGGCCACGACGCCCTGGGCTGGCTCGCCCTGGCCGCCCTCTTCCTGGCCGGCACGGCAGCCATCGGCCCCGCCGTCACCCGCGCCCGCCGCACCCTGCCGGCACAGACCCCGCAGCCCACAGCCGCCCCCGACCCCGCGCCCGCACCGCAGAGCGCGGCCTGAACGGCACACCGGCAACCGGCAGGAGAACGGAGCGAACGGCACGCCGGCAACCGGCAGGAGAACGGAGTGAACCGGCGTCAGGGACCGCTTGAGGCGGTTTTGAAAGATGCTCGATCCAAGCCTCGAAGACTGTCCGTACCGAACGTGGATCCCCGGGAGCGCCCCGGGACCCCCGGCGTCCCCCCACCCCTGAGGACGCGGACAAAAGCGGAGGCTGAGACATGACCGTCGAGCTTGCGGGCACCGCCGAACGCACCCTGCCCGAACGCGCCCTGCCCGGGCGGGAGTTCGCCGCCCTGTACGCACAGGCGCAGCACTTCTACGCCCACCAGATGCGGCTGCTGGACACGCACGACACCAGGCGCTGGGCCGAGACCTTCACCGAGGACGCCGTCCTGCACCTGCCGTCCCTGCCCGCGCCGGTACGGGCACACACCGCCCTGGCCGGCTACGTGCGGGCCGGCGCGGCACACCGGCGGCGGGCCGGAAGCCGCCTGGAGCACTGGGTCGGCATCCTCGACGTGCAACCGCAGACCGACGGCTCGCTGCACACCCGCTGCTCGGCCCTGGTCCACATCACCCCCGGCCAGGGCGGCCCCAAGGCGCTGCACGTGTACGTCATGCAGGACGTCCTGGTCCGCTCGGGCGGCGCCTGGCGCATCGTCCGCCGCCGGGTCACCCGCGACGACCTCGCCTGAACCCGGCCCCCGAACACCACTACAGCCGAACTCGACGTTCCGTACAGCACACGGGACATGAGGACCGCGCCCGCCTAGCGTCGTACGTGCACATCCTCCTCCCCGTCCGCGCCCGCCTGCCGTCCTCGACGAGGGCGGGCGCGTCGACGCGGGAGGACGCACGTCCACGCCCACTCGAGAGCGGTTCGAGGCCCGCTCAGGACAGCGGCCCTCACGGCCCGGACGCCGCTGTCGTCCCCATTCCACCCCGGCCCGGGCCCGTTCGCGGCGGGCCGGACGCCGAAGTGCCCTCTCGATGGAGTCCTTCATGCACAAGGCGGAAGAGCCGAAGCTGCGCCTGTTCGTGTTCCACCACTCCGGCGGTTCGCATCTGGCGTACCGCGACTGGCCCTCCAGCTTCCCCGCCCACTGGGACGTGCAGATCCCCGACGCACCGGGCCGCGGCCCCCGCGACAGGCGCCCCGCACTGGGCGACGCCGGCGCCCTGCTCGACCACTTCCTGCACGAGCTGGACACCCGACTCGTGGGCCCCTACGCGTTCTTCGGACACAGCATGGGCGGACTCGTCGCCTACGAACTGACCCGCCGCCTCCTCGACCAGGGCCGCACACCCCCCCTCTGGCTCGGCGTGTCCGCCCGCGGCACCCTGCACCCCGACGGGGACCCGGTGCGCCGGCACCTGCTCGGCGACGCCGCACTGCGCCACGAGCTGACCACGATGGGCGGCACCCCTGCCGAGGTCATGGACCACGACGAACTGTGGGAGCTGTTCGAGCCCACCATCCGCGCCGACCTGCGCATGAGCGAGACCTGGCGCACCCGGCCGCTGACCGCGCCGCTGCCCGTCCCCCTGTCCGTGTTCGGCGGCACCCTCGACCAGGTGGCCCCGCCCCACCGCCTGGACGGCTGGGCCGATGCCACCGAGCACTTCCTGGGCCGGCATCTCTTCGACGGCGGCCACTTCTACTTCCAGGACCACCTCCCCGCGGTCGCCGCACGGATCCAGGACGACGTGCGCCGCGCCCTGCTGACCACCCGCACGCCGTCCCCGGCCGCGCGATGAGTGTTCCGGTCCTCGCCGCACCCGCCCCCACGCGCACCGAGGTCACCGAGACGATCGAGGCGACCGAGTTCCGGCTGCTCGGCCCGGTGGCCGTCCACAACCGGCGGACCGGGACCGGCATCGCACCCTCCGGACCCAAACAGCGGGCCCTGCTCGCCACCCTCGTCGTCCACGCGGGCCAACAGCTCTCCGTGGACCGCCTGGTGGAGGAGCTGTGGGGCGACCGGCCCCCCGCCAACGCGCCCAGCGCCCTGCACACCCACGTCGCCCGGCTGCGCCGGCTGCTGCCCGCCCCCGGCCACGAATGGATCAGCACCCTGCCCACCGGATACCTCCTCAGCCTCGGCAGCGCCTCGACCGACGCGGCCCGCTTCACCCGGCTGTCCGGCCGGGGCCGGGCCACCGCCCCCAGCGACCCCCACGACGCGACCCGGCTTCTGGGCCAGGCGCTCGCACTGTGGCAGGGGAGCGCCCTGCAGGACTCCTGCCACGGCCCGCTGTGCACGGCCGAGGCGGACCGCCTGGAGGAACAGCGCCTGACCACCCTGGAAGCCCTGTACGAGGCGAGCCTGAACTGCGGCCGCTACGCCGAGATCGTCGGCGACCTGGAACGGCTCACCGCCGCCCACCCGCTGCGCGAACGCCTCTACGACCTGCTGATGGTCGCCCTGTACCGGTGCGGCCGGCAGTCGGAGGCCCTCGGCGTCTACGAACGCGCGCGCCGCCGTCTTCTCGCCGCGCTCGGCGTGGAACCGGGCCCGGCGCTGCGGTGCCGCCTGGAGGCGGTCCTCAACCACTGCCCCACCCTGACCCCCTCGCGTCCGCGCCGCCCGGACCTGGCGGCCGAGGTGGCGCGCCTTCAGACCCGGATCGACCAACTGGTCAAGGACCAGACCCGCTTGCTGCGCAGCATCGAGGAACAGGGCGCGGGCGGCTGACCCCGCGGCCACCGCCGCCCGGCGCGCCGGGCCGGCGGCGATTTCGCCTCCCGCAGGTCAGAGCAGGCCGGTGAACGCGGCGAAGACGTCGTCGAGTTCGTTCGAGTGCACGGTGAGCGACTCGGGTGCGAGCGCCGCCGCGTCGAGGACCGCGAGCACGGCCCGCACCGCCTCGACGCCGGCGTCCGCGGGGATCTGGAGGGTGCCGGTGGCGGGGTCGCCGCAGGCGCCGTCGAAGCAGGCGCCGGCCCGCTCCAGCTCGATCGCGTCGGCGAACCGCAGCCGGATGACGGCGGCGGGCGGCCCGGTACGGGGCTCGGGCCACACCCCGCCACCCCCGTCACCGTCACTGTCACCGGGGCCGGGGCCGGCGGTGTCGGGTCCGGTCCGCGGGTCCGGCCCGGGTGCCCGGTAGGCGGGCAGCAGGCTCAGGTGGGAGCGGGCCGCGGGCAGCGGGTATTCGGGTTCGCCGAAGGCGAGCCCGCCACCGCCACCGCCATCGCCACCGCCACCGCCATCGCCCCCGCCCCCGCCATCGCCCCCGTACCCGTCGTACCCGTCGTATCCGTGCGGGCCGTCGGCGTCGTGCCGGGGATCCGCCTCGGCCAGGGCGTCCAGCAGCACGGACCGGGCCCGGGGCGGCAGCGAGGCGGCGAGACGGCGCGCGCACTCCTTCGCCTCCGCCCCGCCCGTCGCGGCCACGGTGACCAGCTCGTGCACGAGGACGGCCGGCTGCGGGGCGTGCCCGGTGCCCGGGGGCGGGCCAAGGGGGCCCGCCGGCCCGGCGGGCCCCGGCTGCTGACGCTGGTGCCACTGCTCGTTCACGCCCTGACCTCCTGATCGTCCGGGTCCGGCACGATCACCGTCCCGGTTCCGTCGTCGGTGAACATCTCCAGCAGGACCGAGTGCGGGATCCGCCCGTCGATCACCCGGGCCGCGCCCACCCCGCCCCGTACGGCCGCCAGGCAGCCGGCCATCTTGGGCACCATGCCCTCGCTCAGCTCCGGCAGGAGCTTTTCCAGTTCGTCGGCCGTCAGCCGCGGGATGACCTCGGCCCGGTGCGGCCAGCCCGCGCACAGCCCCGCCACGTCGGTGAGCATGACGAGCGACTGGGCCCCCAGCGCGGTCGCCAGCGCCGCCGCCACGGTGTCGGCGTTGACGTTGTAGACCAGGCCGTCCTCGGCGCTGCGGGCGAGCGGCGAGACCACCGGGATCCGGCCGGCGGCCAGCAGGCCGTCCAGGGTGGTGGTGTCCACGCCGGTGATGTCGCCGACCCTGCCGACGTCGACGGGTTCCCCGTCGATCCACGGCACGTGCCGTACCGCGGTCAGGGTGTCGGCGTCCTCGCCGGTCATGCCGACGGCGAGCGGGCCGTGACGGTTGATCAGCCCGACCAGCTCGCGCTGCACCTGACCGGCCAGGACCATGCGTACGACGTCCATCGCCGCCGGCGAGGTGACGCGCAGGCCCGCGGCGAACTCGCGTTTCATGCCGCGCCGTTCGAGCTCGGCGTCGATCTGGGGGCCTCCTCCGTGCACCACCACGGGCCGCAGCCCGGCGTAGCGCAGGAAGACGACGTCGCGGGCGAAGGCCGCCGTGAGGTCCGCGTCGACCATGGCGTGGCCGCCCAGCTTGACGACGACCGTCCGGCCCTGGTGGCGGGCCAGCCACGGCAGGGCGTCGCCGAGGGACTGGGCCTTGACCTGGGCCTGGTGCACGCTGACGGTCATGAGACCCTCGCCCGCCGAACGAGGCCGCCGACCGGGGAATTGGCGCTCATGTTGGTCACGACTCCTTCTGTGGGGGCCCCGGTCGTGGGCTGGACCCCACGACCGGTGGACATGCGCTGGAAAGCCGCACGAAAGGACTTGGCTGTGATGCGGGTTCCTGGGACGGTGAACTCCGCCCGGCCCGAGGGGGCGCGCCGCGCTCTCGCGCGCGGGTCCTCGAGTGTCCTGCCGCGAGGTCACGTCCTGTCAACAAGACAGCGGCCGGGCCCGGTGCCTCAGGCGGCCGAGCGGGTGGCCCGCGCGGCGGTGGTACGGCTCAGTTCCTGTTCGGTGCGCCGCAGCGCGATCGAGTCGGCGATCTCGCCGCTGCGGACCGCGATGTTCGACAGCAGGGCCGAGGACAGCCCGTGGGTGTGCTCGGTGCCGCCCTGGAGGTAGACCCCGCTCTTCAGCCCGGACGCGCTCAGCAGGCGGTAGTCGCGTTCCACCTGGTGCCGGCCCGCCGCGTCGCGCAGGAAGTGGTGGTCGAAGTCGCCGAGCAGGCGGGCCGGGTCCAGGTTGCCGTAGCCGGTGGCGAACACCAGGGCGTCGACGGCGAGTTCCTCGGTGCGGTCGTCGAGCAGCGAGCGCAGGCTCACCCGCGTCTCGCTCCCGGCGCGCTTGACGTCGGTGACCCGGGTGAGGTTGCGGAAGTGCAGCCGCTCGGTGCCGCGCACCCGCTCGTCGTAGGAACGCCGGTACAGGTCCCGGATGACGTCGGAGTCGACCACCGAGTAGTTGGTGTTGCGGTGGTAGCGCCAGAAGGAGTCCCGTGCCTGCTCGGTGCCGAAGTAGTGGTCGTCGACCGCGTCGGGGTCGAACACCTGGTTGGCGAAGGGCGTGTCGTCGGCGATGGCGTAGCCGTAGGACGGGACGACGGCGCTGACCTGGGCGTGCGGCAGCGCGTCGTGGAAGAACCGGACGATCTCGGCCGCGCTCTGGCCGGCGCCGACCACCGCCACGCTCTTGAGGTCGTCGGGGTCCTGTGCGTTGAAGCGGCTGAGGAACTCCGAGCTGTGCCACACCCGTTCGTCGGAGCTCACACCGTCCGGCAGCCGCGGCACCAGGCCGGTCGAGATGACCACGTTGCGTGCGGCGACCACGCGGGTGCTGCCGTCGCCGGCGCGCACCTCGATCTCCAGGAGGTCGCGGGACGGTGCCGCGGCCTCGGTCACGGGCCGGATCGAGGTGACCTCGGCGCCGTAGGTGACCCGGTCGCCCAGATCGGCGGCCGCCCACTCCAGGTACTGGTGGAACTCCTGGCGGGTGGGGAAGAAGTCCTGGTTGTTCACGAACTGCACCAGCCGGTTCGAGGCGTGCAGATACGAGACGAAGCTGTACCGGGACAGCGGATTCCGGTACGTCGCCAGGTCTTTGAGGAACGAGATCTGCATGGTCGTCGACGGCAGCAGCATGTTCCGGTGCCAGCCGAAGGCGGGCTGCCGCTCGAAGAAGTGGGCGGTGACCGGATGCTGCGGAGTGCTCGCCCCGTGCTCTTCCAGAGCGATGGCGAGCGACAGGTTGGACGGGCCGAACCCGATACCGACCACGTCGTAGACCTCTTCGCTCCGCCTGCCCGTTGTCTCCATGTGAATGCTCCCGATGCGTTTGGAAATCGACCGGTGGCCCACAACGCCTTCCGGCTTGGCAAAACCTTGCCATGATGTTGGCAACTCGATCCTGAGATCTGGTCTCGTGACGCTGGAGTGGTGGCGGAGTCGCTGGTGAGAGAGGTGACTTCGGCCCGCTGCGGCGGGGAAACCCTTGCCCGGCGCCTCCGCGTGCCGCCTGCCGCGCTGCCCGTCGTGCTCCCGCTCGTGGGCGGTGCGTCCCGGTGCGGTGCCCGTGTCCGTGCCCCTGCCCGGCGTTCGTGCCGGTGCCGGTGCCGGTGCCGACGCCGGCAGGCCCCGGCACCGGTCGCGCGAAAAGGCGGGAGCGGGGTGCGGCGGGGTGTTTTCCGGAGCGATTCTCGAAGAATAATCGAAGACCGCTCGAGGACTTCTTCAGACCTTCTCCAGGTCCTCGGAATGTGGAAGCATTGTCCTGTCGGCAGGACGGCCGTACGGTCGGGGACCATCGAAACAGGCCGATTTCCGAAAAGGAGAATGCGAATGTTCGTGCCCCGCTTTTATCGCGAGCCGAATAATTCCTGGACGGCGGATCTGATCCGCGACAACCCCCTGGCTCTCGCGGTGACGAACGGCAGCCCCGAGAACGGTCCCTTCGCCACGCACCTGCCGGTCATCTTCGACCCCGACGCCCCCGACGCCCCCGCTCCGGACGCCTCCGCTTCGGACGCCTCCGGTGATGCCGGTGATGCCGGCGACGGGCTGAGGGGGGTCACGCTGCTCGGGCACATGAACCGGGCCAACCCGCACTGGGCGGCGCTGCAATCGGGCGGCGTGCTGCTGCTGACGTTCACCGGCCCGCACGCGTACGTGTCACCCACGGTGTACGAGAAGACCCCGGCCGCCCCCACGTGGAACTTCACCGCGGTGCATGTCCGGGGCGTGGTGGAGAAGATCGACTCGACCGAGGAGACGCTGGAGGTGGTGCAGTCCACCGTGCGCGCCTTCGAGAAGGCGTTCGGCGACGGCTGGGACATGACCGACTCGCTCGGCTACTTCCGCCAGATCGTGCCCGCCGTCGGGGCGTTCCGGTTCACGGTCACGGGCGCCGAGGGCATGTTCAAGCTCAGCCAGGAGCAGCCGGGCGAGGTTCGCGAGCGGGTCCAGTCCTCGTTCGGGCAGAGCGGGTGCACGTACAAGCGCGAGGTCGCCGGGCTGATGAACCGGCTGCCGTGAGACGGCCCCGGCCTCGGCGCCGGCAGCCTCAGGCGCTGATGGCCACCGGGTGGGTCCGCTGTTCGGCGATCCCCTTCATGTCCTGCACGCTCTTGAGTCCGGCCGCCTCGGGGCGCTCCGCCGCAGTGCCGAGCGCCTCCAGGGCGGTCGCGGCCGCGCTGTCCAGCGTGGCCATCACCCACTGTTCGAAGTCGACGCCCAGCCGCTGCGCGGCCTGGTGCCACCATTCGAGACGGCTGCCGGGAACCTCCAGGCGGCGGCCCGGCAGGGCGGGAGCGGCCGGCTGCTGATCGCCCTGGCGCGCGGTGCGCAGGGCGCCGCGCAACTGCTTGGTGGTCCACTGCCGCTGTTCGGCGCGGTCGAGCCAGATCTCCTGGTCCGCGACCGGCATGGAGGCCAGCTCGGCGTGGTGCTGGAAGCTCAGGGCGGCGCGGCGCCGGGTGAGGTCGAAACGCCGTGAGACCCACGCGTAGTTGCGCAGGGTCTGGTACGACAGTCCGGCGGCGCGTATCCCGCGCTGGTAGCGGTCGGTGTAGTGGTCCTTGCCGTACACCATCCAGTCGCCCAGCCACCAGGAGGACGAGTCGAGGACGTCGGCGAGCTGCCGGCCGGCCCGCTCCCACTCGTCGTAGGCCATCTTGGCGGGCATCTGCAGGCCCACCTTGGTCGTCAGCACCGGGACCCGGCGCGGCGCGGACGCCGTGGCGCGCGCCTGCCGCGGCGTCGCCTGCGGGACGGTGGTCGCCGTGCCGCCGTGCGACCCCGCGGTCTGACCGGCCTGATGCGCCATCATGCCTCCAAAGAACGGTGCATATAACCGTCGATAAGCGTCGCAGCCCAGCCTGGGGTGGCACCGGAGCGGCACTCGAACGGTTGCACGTCGAACTTCTCTGCAGAATGACATCCGCCGGTCAGTGACATCCGCCGGTCAATGACGCCGGCCGGTTATTGGCGCCGCTTTCGGTGAATGGCGTCCGCATTTCTCGCCGGGAAATGCGGAGGCCGCGAAGCGGAGGTCGCGAAGCGGGTGCGGGAAGCCGCCCGCCGCGCATGGCGTCAGCGTGCGTCGCCGCTGTCGGTGAGGGCGAAGAAGACGTCGTCGAGGTCGGGGGTGTGCACGGTCAGTTCGTCGGCCTCGATGTCCGTGGCGGCCAGCCAGTCGAGGATGGAGTGGAGTTCCTGCTGGGTGCCGTCGCTGACGATCTGCAGCGCCAGCGCCTGGTCGTCCCGGGTGGCCCCGCGCAGTGTGGTGGCGGCGGAGCGGTAGGCGGCGGGGTCGGTGAAGCGGAGGCGGATGTGCCCGCCCGGGATCAGCCGCTTCAGTTCCTCGGCGGTGCCTTCGGCGGCGATCCTGCCGTTGTTCAGCACGGCGATGCGGTCGGCGAGCTGGTCGGCTTCTTCCAGGTACTGGGTGGTGAGGAAGACGGTGGTGCCGCCGGTGACGAGCTCGCGGATGATGCCCCACATGGTGTGGCGTGAGCGGGGGTCCAGGCCGGTGGTCGGCTCGTCGAGGAAGATGATCCTGGGGCTGCCGACCAGGGTCATGGCGATGTCCAGGCGGCGCTTCATGCCGCCGGAGTAGGTGGAGGCGGGCTTCTGGGCGGCCTCGGTGAGGTCGAAGCGCTCCAGGAGTTCGGCACTGACGCGTCGGCCCTCGGCCTTGGAGAGGTGGTGCAGGTCGGCCATCAGGAGCATGTTCTCCTGGCCCGTGATCAGGCCGTCGACGGCGGAGAACTGGCCGGTGACGCCGATCGCGGCACGTACGGCCTGTGCGTCTTTGGCCAGGTCGTGACCGCCGACGCGGATCGTGCCGGATCCGGGGTCCGGGGAGATCAGGGTGGAGAGGATCTTGACGGCGGTGGTCTTGCCGGCGCCGTTCGGGCCGAGCAGGGAGAAGACCGTGCCTTCCGGGACGGCGAGGTCGATGCCGTCGAGCACGGTCTTGTCGCCGTAGGACTTGCGCAGCCCGTTCGCCGCGATGGCCACAGTGCTCATCCGGGGTGCTCCTTCGGGGCTGTGGGCGGTCACAGGCTGCGGGCGGTGATGTCGCCGTAGGCGGTGGTGGCGTGGAGGTCCAGGTCGCATGTGCCGTTGTTGCGAAGGGAGTTGTCGATGCGGCCGTAGCCGGTCCGGGCGTCCAGGGAGGCGGAGACGCCGCGGGCGGCGCCCACCGTGATGTCGCCGTGCTGAACGCTGAGGGTGAGCGTGCCGCGCACGGCCTCGCCGATGCGGATGCCGCCCTTTTGGACACTGATCTCGGCGGGGCCGTCGAGGCGGCCGAGGGAGACCTCGCCGTCGTGGGCGCCGATGCGGGCGCTCGCGGCCTCGTCGATCTTGACCGAGCGGTGGCCGCCCGTGAAGGCGACGTCGCCCAGGCGTCCGACGCCGCGGAACTCGGCGGCGGCCGCCTTCGCCCCGACCCCGGAGCCGGCGGGCAGCATGACCGTGACCTCGACGGACCCCGAGTGCCCGAGGAGCTTGCGGGCCGCCTGCGCGGCCCCGATCCGCAGGACGCCGTCGCCGAAGGCGGTGGTGATCTCCTCGGCCGCCTTCACGTCGCGGCTCCTGGACGGGTCGGCGGGGCGGACCTCGACGACGGTGTCGGCCCGGTCGGCGGCGATGAACCGGATGCGTCCGGCGGGGATGTCCACCTCGGCGCGGATGGGGGAGGGGGTGTCGAACCGCTGCGTCGCGTACTCGGTCTTCTGCATCGGGGACTCCTTGGACTCGTGCTTTCCGATGCGGAAAACGCTACGTTGCGTTCATGGATATGGCAACAAGCTTGTTGCGCATCACTTCCATAACTCCAGCTCAATCCAGCTTAATTGTTGCAACGGGCCTGAATGTAACGCAACGTCAATGCTCTGCCTTGTTGCAATGGACTGGGGTTAACGCTCCGCGTCGGCAGCCGGTGCCCGCGCCGCCCCGGACCACGGCGCCCCGCCGGCCGCGGAAGGCCCCCGAAGCGGGAACCCCCACGGCGCGAGCGGGGTGCCGACGGGGCGTCAGCCGGACGTCGGACCGCAGAACTCGGCGTTCAGGATGGGGATGATCCCCGACGCGTCCCAGTCGCCGTTGTAGTTGAAGGTCAGCTGATGGCGGCCGTCCTCGGTGAAGGCGGCCAGCGTCAGCGACCCCACCACACCCCCGTCGTGGTACCAGATGTCCCCGCAGCCCAGCGTGAGCTTCTCGACACCCAGCCCGTACGACGTGATCGGCAGGTCGGGATTGACGACCGTCGTCTTCAGCTCCTTGAGCTGCTGCGCCGGCAGCAGCCTGCCGCCCAGCAGGGCCCGGTAGAACAGGTTCAGGTCGTGGGCGCTGGAGATGATGTCGCCGTCGCCCCAGTTCTGGGAGCCGTTCAGCTCGGTGACGTCGTCGATCCGGTCCGGCTGGGTGTCGTAGAACAACTTGGAGTAGCCGCGGCTGCTCGGCCGGGGCAGCTCACTGCTCGTGCCGGGGTTGGACGTCGACCTCAGCTCCAGGGGATTGATGATGCGCCGGCGCACCTCGTCCTCGTACGGCCTGCCCGCCACCTTCTGGACGATCAGCGCCGCCAGCAGGTCGTTGGTGTGGGAGAACGCGTGCCGGGCGCCGGGCTGGAACAACGGCGCGTGGGAGAAGGCCACCCGCAGGCGCTGCTGGGCCGTCAGGGTGTCGTAGCGGTGCGCCAGGAAGCTGTCGCCCATGGTGTACGTCTGGTAGTACGGCACGTCGGCGAGGTAGTCGAACAGGCCGCTGGTGTGGTTCAGCAACTGGCGGACGGTGATCGCGCCGCCGTCGTTGCCGTTGCCGCCGACCACGCCGGGCAGATAGCGCTCCACCGGGTCGTCGAGGCTGAGCTTCCTCTCCGCCTCCATCTGGAGCAGGACCGTCGCCACGAACGTGTCGGTGATGCTGCCGGTGCGGAACCGGTCGCTCTTGCCGCGCGGCGCGCCCGTCGCCCGGTTGCCGACGCCCACCGCGCTCTTCCAGACGCCGGCGGCGTCCCGCGCCTCGGCGCTCACGCCGGGGACACCGGCCGCGACGGCCGCCTCGATCGCCGCCTGCGTGTTCTGGTGTCCGGCCGCCCCCGCGGCCGTGTCACCCGATGCCTGGGCGGGACCCGTGAAGACGGTGGCCGTCAGCGCCACCGCCGCCAGACCGACCACGCCGGCTCTTGGCCTGTTCCGCATCGTCATCGTCTCTTCCCCGTCTCTTCGTCGTGTCCGCACGTTGGCTGGATCCGTACAGGTGCGGTTCGTGGCGGCACCGTAGGTCACCTGGCTCGCGGGCAACTCGTGCGGCGACGCCGCGGCCGAAAAGGCGCAGGTACGGCGCCCCCCGGCCGTTCGCCGCCCCGCCCGCGAGAGGCCGGAATTGGTCGTTCTACCGGCGGGGGAGGGGAGCCGGGATGTGTGCCGGGCGTGGCCCGTCATCGCTGCGGCGGTCACCGGTCACCGGTCACCGGTCACCGGTCACCGGCGCCCTGTCCGGTCGCGGCCGTACGCCGTCCGCACGGTTGCGGCCGTACGCCGTCCGCGCGGACGGGGGCAACGCGGGCGTGCGGACGGGGCAGTGCGGGCGTGCGGACGGGAACAGTGCGTGTGCGGGCCGGGGTCAGCGCGGGCGTGTGCGGCAGGAGGTCAGCGCGGGGGAGGGGCGAAGGACCGTGCCCGGGCCGCGTCCAGCGCCGCGGCCGCGTCCCGTGCCATCTGCCGCAGCAGGGGAGCGGGATCATCCTGGAAGTAGAAGTGACCGCCCTCGAAGACCCGCAGGCCCAGGAAGTGCTCGGCGTGCTCCGCCCAGCCGGCCATCCGCCGCGGTGAGGCGGAGCGGTCCTCGGCGCCCGCGTAGGCGGACAGCGCCACGGGCAGGGGAGGGGCGCCGGGAGCGGGACGCCAGTTGTCCACCAGACGCAGGTCGGCCCGGATGACCGGGTCGAACAGGGCCCACAGGCCGGGGTCGTCGAAGACGGCGCCGGGGGTGCCGCCGAGCAGCTTCAGCCGCGTGCGCAGCGCGGCGTCGTCCAGTTCGTGCAACCCGGCACGCTGCCCCGCCGGTTGAGGCGCGGGGCGTGCGGAGACACCGACCCACACCGGCGGGGGCAGGCCCCGCTCCACGGCCCGCCGGGTGATCTCGTACGCCACGAGGGCGCCCATGCTGTGCCCGAACAGGGCGTAGGGGACCTCCGGTTTTGGCGCGATGCCGCGCAGCAGGAAGTCGGCCAGACGGCCGGCGTCGTCGATCTGCGGCACATCGAGGAGGAGTCCGTGGCCCGGGGCGTCGAGCGGCCGCACGTCCCAGGTGTCCGGCAGCCCGGCCGCCCAGTGGCGGTAGAGCACATGGGAGCCGCCCGCGTGGTGCAGGACGAACAGGCGCAGGGCGCATCGGGTGCTGTCCATCGCTCCCCCTCGGATCGGGCCGCACGACTTCGCACCATAAGACGCGGCCGGGCCGGAAGGACGCGGCACCGCAGGGACTCCGCCGCTGGTCAGGCGGTCCTCGAGCGGGCCTCAGGTGTGCCCGGCGGCCCGCGGGCGCGGCATCGTGGCACAGGAAACCGGCCCGGTACAGAGGATCACCGCGGGGCGCAGGTGCGGGCGCCCGCCAGGGGGCCGGCGGGGCCGGCTCCCTTGTAGCGCCGACGGCGCGCTCCCTACGGTTTCGAGGCATCGCCGGGGCCGCCACCGGCGCCGGCTGTCCTGTCGACCGGACAGCGCGGGTGTCCCGTCGACCGGACGGGGGCACCGGCCGGCGGACCCGCGCCCGGTGCCCCGCGCACCCGGCCGGGCGAATGCGCGAATCCCGAGTCCCCCTGACCGACAAGGACGGTGCCCAGTTGAGCACGAACCCCTTCGATGACGCGGACGGCCGCTTCTACGTGGTCGTCAACGACGAGGAGCAGCACTCCCTGTGGCCGGTGTTCGCCGAGGTGCCCGCGGGCTGGCGGGTGGTCTTCGGTGAGGCGGCCAAGGCCGAGTGCCTGGAGTACGTCGAGCAGAACTGGACCGACCTGCGGCCCAAGAGCCTGCAGGAGGCCATGGCGGCCAACTGAACGCCGCCCCTCCCGCGGCCCCGGCCGGGACGACATCGTCGTCCGCCCGGCCGGTCCGCGCCCAGGAAGACACTTCGAGTGGGGAGTTGAAGGCTGTGACGGGGGCTGTGAGAACCACGGGCAGGCCCGGACCGGGGCCCGTGGACGCCGGCCGTGCGCCGGCGCAGGGCGACGTGGTCCTGTCCTTCGTGGGATCGCAGGCCACGGTGCAGAAATCGGGGATGGTCCTGCCTCCCAACCTGCCGGAGCGGTCCTGGGAGCGGATCGGCGCCAACCTGCGCGAGCTGGTGAACTCCTCCGCGTGGTGGCTCGCCGACTGGCTGCTCTACGGTGAGGCCACCTACGGGTGGCGGCGCTACAAGGAGGCGATCGAGCGCACCGGGCTCGACTACCAGACCCTGCGCAACTACGCGTGGGTGGCCCGCCGTTTCGAGCACCACCGCAGGCGCGACAGCCTCAGCTTCGCCCACCACGCCGAGGTCACCCGCCTCTCGCCGCCGGAGCAGGACTACTGGCTGCGCCGGGCCGAACAGCAGAAGTGGTCGCGCAACGAACTGCGCAGGGCGGTCCGCGCCGGCCTGGCCGCGCAGAGCGACGAGGCCGGCACCCGCCCGGACACCGGCACCGGGAAGCGGGAAGTGCCCCGGCCCGCCGAGCCCGCCGCCACCGAACAGCGGCCCGCCGCCACCGAACAGCGGCAGGCCGCCACCGAACAGCGGCAGGCCGCCACCGAACGGCGGCAGGCCACCACGCTCACCATCGAGCTGTCCGCCGACCAGTTGGAGCACTACTCCCGGGCGGCCGCCGCGCACGGCCTGCCCGTCGGCCAGTGGGTCACCCGGATGCTCGACACCACCGACCGGCAGACCACCGACCGGCACACCCCCGACCGGCACACCCCCGATACGCACACCGCCGACCGCCTCACCCCGGGCCGGCCCGCCACCGGCCGGTGCACCGCCTGAACCGGCAGCGCCCACCGGCACACCGCACCACCCACCGGCGCACCACCCGCAGGCGCACCACCCACCGGCGCACCGCCCGGACGCGTACCGCGTGGTGGGCGGCGGCCCGTCCCACCGGACACCCCTCATATCGGAGTCAGTTGATGATCCTTCAGGGAAAGCGGGTCGCCCTGCCCTCGGCGCCCGTCGTCCACCAGCAGTTCGAGGCGCACGCGCAGGCCACCCCCGACGCCGTCGCCGTCGTCTGGGCCGGCCGGCAGGTCACGTACGCCGAACTGGACGCGAGGGCCAACCGGTTCGCGCACCTCCTCGCCGCGCGCGGACACGGCCGGGGCGCGAAGGTGGGCCTCTGCCTCGACTACTCCATCGACCTGCTCGTCGCCATCCTCGGCACCCTGAAGGCGGGCGCGGCCTATGTGCCCTTCGACCCGGCCTACCCGGCCGCCAGGCTCCAGCTCCTGCTGGGCCAGGTCCCCGATCTCGCCCTGATCGTGGCCTCCCCGGCCACGGCCGCCATGGTCGGGACGGCGGCCGTCGACATCGTCGACCTCGACGAACTCGGCGAGCACCTGGCGAGCCTGCCGGCCACCTCGCCCGGCATCACCGTCACCGGCGACGACCTCTGCTACGCCGTCTTCACCTCCGGCTCGACCGGCACACCGAAACTGACCGCGGTGCGCCACGAGGGCTGGTTCAACCTGATGAACTGGCTCAGGCTCGAGTACGGCCTGCACAGCGGCTCGAACAACCTCGTCGTCAGCGCGTTCGGCTTCGACCTGTCCCAACGCGCCCTGATGACACCGCTGTTCTGCGGCGCCACCCAGCACCTGCTGGCCAGCCGCAACTTCGACGCCATGCTGGCCTACCGCATCCTGCGCGAGCACGACATCCGCGTCGTGCACTGCGCCTCCAGCACCCTGTACGTGCTGATCGACTGGGAGAGGGCCCGCGGCGGCGACGCGCTCACCCGCCTGGACTACGTGCTCTTCGGCGGGGAGGCACTCAAGCCCGAGCGGCTCACCGACTGGATGCGCCGCGAGGGCAACACCTGCACCCTGCTGCACCAGTACGGCGTGGCCGAGTGCACCGACGTGGCCACGTCGTTCGACCTCGCCGGATACCGGGCCGGCGAGCACGACATCGCCCCGGTGGGCCGGCCGGCGTACAACACCGACATCCACCTCCTCGACGAGCAGCTGCGCGCTGTCGGGGCGGGACAGGACGGCGAGATCTGCATCGCCGGGGCCGGTGTCGGCGCCGGCTACCTGGGCGCCTCCGGCCCCGAGAACACCAAGTTCACGACCATCGAGGTCGACGGCCGACCGGTGCGCCTGTACCGCACGGGCGACCGGGGCCGGGTGACCGGGGCCGGTGACCTCGTCGTCGCCGGGCGGATGGACGCCCAGGTGAAGGTGCGCGGCATGCGCATCGACCCCACCGACATCGAGCGCGCGCTCGGCAGGCTGGCCGAGGTGCGGGAGGCCGCCGTGGCGGTCACCCACACCGACGCCGGCGAGGCCGAGCTGACCGCGTTCGTGGTACCGGAGGCGGGCGCTCTCGCCGAGGACGCCGTGCGCGCCCGCCTCCTTCGAACACTGCCGCGCAACATGGTCCCGGCCCGCTTCGTCGGCGTACCGGCCATCCCTTTGAGCCCGCACGGGAAGGTCGACCGCGCGGCGCTGGTCGACACCCTCAAGAACCGAGGACTGTGATGACTGCCGACAGCGTGCGCGCCATCTGGTGCCGTGAACTCAAGCGCGAGGACATCGCGGCCGACGACGACTTCTTCGCCCTCGGCGGCCAGTCCGTGATCATGGTCCGGATCCAGGGCGCCTTCCTGGAGGAACTGGGCGCCGAGGTCCCCATGGACCAGATGTTCCTCCACCCGACGGTGACGTCGATCTCCGCGTACATCGAATCCCTGACGCCGCACCGATAGCGCGCCGGACCCCACCGGGACCTCCCGGCCCGCGGGCCGCGACGCGTGCAAAAAAACTACCTGGTTAGAGAGGCGCGCCATGTACGACGTGATTGTCATCGGTGCCCGTTGCGCGGGTTCGCCGACGGCCATGCTCTTCGCCCGGCAGGGCTACCGTGTCCTGCTCCTGGAGAAGGCGCGGTTCCCGCAGGACACGCTGTCCTCGCACTACATCCACATGCAGGGCATGGGGCTGCTGAACCGGTGGGGGCTGCTCGACAAGCTCCGCGACGCGGGCTGCCGGCCCATCACCCGCCAGAGCTACCAGGGCCCCGGGGTGCGCATCGAGGGCTTCTCCCTGCCGGTCGACGGCCTGCGCCACACCTACGCGCCCCGGCGCTACGTCCTTGACCCGCTGCTCGCCGAGGGGGCCGTCGAGGCCGGCGTGGACTTTAGGGAGGGCTGCGCGGTCAAGGACCTGGTGTGGCAGGACGACCGGGTCGCCGGCGTGCGCTACACGACACCCGAGGGCACCGAGACCACCGAGCGGGCACGCCTGGTCGTCGGCGCGGACGGCATGCGCTCGCTGGTGGCCCGCAAGACCGGCGCGCGAAACGTCATCGAGCACCCGCGGGTGAGCTGCACCTACTACAGCTACTGGGCGGGTGTCCCCTCACACTTCGAACTGTACGAGCGGCCCGGCCGCTGGATCGGCGTCATCCCCACCAACGACGACCTGACCCTGCTGATGACCTACTTCCCGCAGGACCTCTACAACGAGGTCCGCAAGGGAGTGGAGCCCTTCTACCTCGACTCCTTCCGCACCACCGCACCCGAGCTGTACGAGCGGATGCGGGCCGGCGAGCGCGTCGAGCAGATCTACGGCACGGGCCACCAGGAGAACTACTTCCGCAAGGCCTACGGACCCGGCTGGGTGCTGGTCGGCGACGCGGTCAACCACAAGGACTCCATCACCGCCCGCGGCATCACCGAGGCCTTCGCCCAGGCCCAGTCCCTCACCGACCACGTCGGCGGCCAGCTCCACGACGACGCCGCGCTGCGCACCGCGCTCAAGCGCTACGAGAACGACCTGAGCGGCGAGGCCCTCAGCCACTACCAGGGCGCCCTGAACGTGGCCGAGCTCAAGCCCGAGGGCCGCGTGGAGATGCTGCGGCAACTGGTCGGCCACCAGGAGCACATCGACCGCTACTTCTCGACCCTGTCGGGGGCGTGCTCCATCGACGACTTCTACAACGACGAACTGCTGGACCTGCTCGACCTGAGCTGAGGTACGGCTCCCTCCCGGTTCCGCCGATATGGAGAAACACAATGATCCCGTTGTCGTTCGCGCAGCGCCGGCTGTGGTTCGTGGACCAGTTCGAAGGCCCTTCGCCGACCTACAACGGCGCTTTCGCCCTGCGGCTGACCGGTGACCTGGACGTCGGCGCGCTCCAGGCCGCCCTCGCGGACGTCGTCGAGCGGCACGAGGTCCTGCGCACCGTGATAGTCGAGGGCGACGACGGCGTCCCGCACCAGCGGGTGCTGGCCTCGGGGGACAAGCCCGTCGACCTGGCCGTCGTCGACATCACGGAGCAGGAACGGGCGGCGGCCGTCGCCGAGGTGGCCACCGCCACCTTCGACCTGGCCGCCGACGTGCCGATCCGGGCCCGGCTGCTGCGCTGCGCACCCGGCGAGCACACCCTCGTCGTCGTCGCGCACCACATCGCCGTGGACGGGGAGTCCTTCGGGCCGCTGTTCCGCGATCTCACCACGGCCTACGCCGCCCGCGCGAAGGGCCGCGCCCCCGCGTGGGAGCCGCTCGCGGTGCAGTACGCGGACTACACGCTGTGGCAGCGCGAGCTGCTCGGCGACGAGTCCGACCCGGACAGCGTCTCGGCCCGCCAACTCGCCTACTGGGGCGGGGCGCTGGCCGACCTGCCGCAGCCGCTGGCGCTGCCGGCGGACCGCCCGCGCCCGCGGGTGATGAGCCCCGCCGGCGACCGGATCCCCTTCTACGTCGACCCCGACCTGCTGGGCGCGGTGGAGAAGCTGGCCACCGCGGCGGACACCACGGTCTCGATGGTCATGCACGCGGCGCTGGCGGTGCTCCTGCACCACCTCGGCTGTGGCGACGACCTGTCCATCGGCGCACCGATCACGGACCGCACCGACGAGGAACTGCGCGACCTCGTCGGCTTCTTCGTCAACACCTGGGTGCTGCGCGTCGACCTCTCCAGCAACCCGACCTTCGGCGAACTGCTGGACCAGGTCCGCGACCGCTCGCTGGCCGCCTACGACAACCAGGACATGCCCTTCGAGCGGCTGGTGGAACTCCTCAACCCCGACCGCTCCACCGCCTACAACCCCTTCTTCCAGGTCATGCTCTCCTGGCAGCCGCCCGTGCCGCCGCTCGAGCTTCCCGGCCTGGGCGTGCAGGTCGAGCGGCTGGAGACCGACACGGCCAAGTTCGACCTGTTCTTCGACCTGCTCCCGGACGGCTCGGGCGGCGCCCAGTGCCGGCTGGAGTACGCCACCAGCCTCTTCGACCAGGACACCGCCGAGGCCATCGCGCAGCGCTTCGTCCGCGTACTGGGCCGGCTCGTGGCCGAGCCCGCCCGCGCGATCGGCACCGTCGACGTCCTCGACGCCGCCGAACGCGAACTGCTGCTCGGCCGGCCGGCCGCCGCGGCCGCCGCGGCGCCGGGGGAGACGATCCCGCACCTGTTCGAGAGCCAGGCGGCCCGCACCCCCGACGCCCCCGCGCTCGCCTGCCAGGGACGGACGCTGACCTACCGGGAGCTGGACGAGCGGGCGAACGCCGTCGCCCACGAGCTCATCCGCCGCGGCGCGGGCCCCGAGGACCTGGTGGTCCTCGCGCTGCCGCGCACCGAGGACCTGGTGATCGGCCTGCTGGGGATCCTCAAGTCCGGTGCGGGCTATGTGCCGTTGGACCCGCAGTACGCCCAGGGGCGGGCCCACAGCGTGCTCACCCAGGCGGCCCCGCGCTTCGCGGTCACCGACACCGCGACCTGGCGGGAAATCCCCGCCAACGACATCACGGCCGTCGTCCGCCTCGACGAGCGCGCCGACTGGGAGCCGGCCGCCGGCACCCCCGACGACGCGGTGCGCCGCGCGCCGCTCACCCCGGACAACCTCGCGTACGTGATGTACACCTCCGGCTCCACCGGCAAGCCCAAGGGCGCCGCCCTCACCCACCGGGGCGTCGTCGACGGCGTACGCGAACTCATCGACGTCCTGGACGCGCCGCCCGGATGGCGGATGCTGGCCGGCACCTCGATCAACTTCGACGTCTCCGTCTTCGAGCTGCTGACCACCCTGAGCACCGGCGGCACCGCCGAGATCGTCGCGAACACGCTGGCGCTCGCGGAACGGGAGAACTGGGACGGGCACATCGTCAGCGGCGTCCCCTCGGTGCTGGGCGAACTCGCCGGCCACCTCGGCAAGGCGCCCGACGTGCACACCGTCGTCCTCGCCGGCGACGTGCTCCCGGGCCGCCTGGTGCGCCAGGTGCGCGAGGCCCTGCCCGCCGCCCAGATCGTCAACTCCTACGGCCAGAGCGAGAGTTTCTACGCCACCGCCTTCGCCCTCGACCCCGACCAGGAGTGGCCGGACGGCGACGTCGCCCCCATCGGCACCCCGCTGGGCAACATGCGCGCCTACGTCCTCGGTCCCGGCCTCGCCCCGGTGCCCCGGGGCGTCATCGGCGAGCTGTACGTCGCCGGGACCTGCCTGGGCCGCGGCTACCACGGCCGGGCGGCCCTGACCGCCGAACGCTACATCGCCGACCCCTACGGGCCGGCCGGCGAGCGGATGTACCGCACCGGCGACCTGGCCCGCCACAACGCCCGCGGGCAGCTCGAATGCGTGGGCCGCGGCGACGGCCAGGTCAAGGTGCGCGGTTTCCGCATCGAGACCGCCGAGGTCGAGGCGGCGATCACCCAGCACCCCGGGATCAGCGAGGCGGTGGTGATCAGCCGGGAGGTGCCCGCGGGCGGCAAACGGCTCGTCGCCTACGTCGTGCACACCGGCGAAGGCGCCGTCGGCGACGACGGCGCCGGCGGCATCGGCGACGTGGACGTCCTCGCCGGAGCCTCCTCCGCCGAACTGCGCAAGTTCACCGCCGCGCGGCTGCCCGACTACATGGTGCCCGCCGCCTTCGTGGCCCTGGGCCGCCTCCCGCTCGGCGCGACCGGCAAACTGGACCGCTCGGCCCTGCCCGAACCGGAGTTCCTCGGCGAGGCCTACCGCGAACCGCGCACCGAGGCCGAGACGGTCATCACCGCCGCCTACGCGGACGTCCTGGGCGTGGAACGCGTCGGCGCCGACGACGACTTCTTCGCCATCGGCGGCGACAGCCTGCGCTCCATCCAGGTGGTCGCCCGCACCCGCGCCCGCGGCCTGGAGCTGTCCACGCGCGAGATCTTCGAATGCCGCACCGCCGCCCGCCTCGCCGAGGTGGCCTCCGCCCGCCCGGCCCGCACCCCCGTGCTCCAGGAGGACGAGAGCGGCGGGGTGGGCCCGATGCCGCTGCAACCGGTGGCCCGGCAGGTGTTCGAACACGGCGGCGGCACCGGGCGGTTCGCCATGTCGATGGTCCTCGAACTGCCCCACGGCATCACCGCGGACCACCTCACCGCCACCCTGGACGCCGTCCTGGACCGGCACGACCTGCTGCGCGCCCACCTGGTCCCCGGCGACGAGCCGGCCCTCGTGGCGCGTCCGGCGGGCAGCGTGCGGGCCGCGGACGTGATCCGCCGCGTCGACTGCGAGGGCCACTGGCAGGAGCCGTCCGCGCTGGCGGCGGCCGAGGCGGAACTGAACGACGCCCTGGGCCGCCTCGACCTCGAGGCCGGGACCATGACGGACTTCGTCTGGTTCGCCGCCCCCTCGGGCGAGGGCAGGCTGCTGGTGGTACTGCACCACCTGGTGGTCGACGGCGTCTCCTGGCGCATCCTCATGGCCGACCTCGCCGAGGCCTGGCAGCAGGTCCGCACCGGCACCGCACCCGAACTGCCCCCGGTCACCACCTCCGCCCGCCGCTGGGCGGCCGCCCTGGCCGACGAGGCACTCAGCGAGCGGCGCGAAGCCGAACTCCCGTACTGGCGCGACCTCCTCGAATCACCCAACCCCCCGCTGGGCGCGCGGGCGTTCGACCCCGCCCTCGACGTGTGGTCCACCATCGACACGGTGCGGGTACAGCTTCCCGCCGACGTCACCGACGCCGTGCTGACCACGCTCCCCGCCGCGTTCAAGGGCACCGGCACCGACGTGCTGCTCGCCGCCCTCGCCCTGGCCGTCGACCACTGGCGCCCCGCGGACGCCCCCACCCTGGTCCGCCTGGAGGGGCACGGCCGCGAGGAGGACGCCGTCCCCGGCGCCGACCTCTCCCGTACCGTCGGCTGGTTCACCACCATGTACCCCGCCCGCGTCGACGTCAGGACGGTGGACCTGGACGGCGTGCTGGCCGGCGGCCCCGCCGCCGCGCAGGCCATCAAGCTGGTCAAGGAGCAACTGCGCGAGGTCCCCGACAAGGGCCTGGGCTACGGGCTGCTGCGCCACCTCAACCCCGAGACCGCCGAACAGCTCGCCGGCCTCGCGGTGCCGCAGATCGGGTTCAACTACCTCGGCCGGATCTCCGGGACGGACGTGCCCGAGCACCTGCGCGACCACGGATGGGGGCCCGCGTCCTGGTCCGCCGAGCTGATCGCCGAGCCCGACCCGGACCTGCCCGCGCTGTCCGCCCTCGAGGTCAACTCCGTCGCCACGGACACCGCAGAGGGCACCCGCCTGCAGGCCGCGTTCATGTTCCCCACCGGGGTCCTCTCCCGCGAGCGGGCCACCGAGCTGGCCGAACTGTGGGTGAAGGTGCTGCACGCCATGGCCGCCTACGCCGCGAGCGGCCATGGCGGCGGGCTCACCCCCTCCGACGCCCCGCTGGTCACGGTCGGCCAGGGCGACATCGAGACGTGGGAGCAGCGTTACGGCCCGCTGACACAGGTGTGGCCGCAGGCCCCGGGACAGTCCGGCATCCAGTTCCAGGCGGCGCTCGCCGACGGCGCCTTCGACGTCTACCACATGCAGTTCGTGCTGCACCTGTCCGGGCACGTCGACCCCGACCGCATGCGGGCCGCCGGACAGGCACTGCTCGAGCGCCACCCCAACCTGCGCTCCGCGTTCCTGGCCACCGCCGACGGCGAGCCGGTGCAGGTCGTCGCCGAGCACGTCCCCCTGCCCTGGCGGCACCTGGACCTGACCGGCCGGAGCGAGGCCGAGCAGAACGCGGCGCTGGACGCGGCCCTGGCCGCCGACCGCGCCGACCAGCTCGACCCCACCCGGCCGCCACTGCTGCGCCTGGCCCAGCTCACCTGCGGGCCCGAGCAGGCCAAGGTCGTCCTCACCGCGCACCACACCCTGTTCGACGGCTGGTCCTCACCCATGGTGATCACCGACCTGGTCCGGCTCTACGCCGGCACCAGCCCGCTGGCCCCGGCCCGCTCCTACGGCGACTACCTGGCCTGGCTGACCCGGCAGGACAAGGAGGCCTCCGCCGCCCGCTGGAAGGCCGAGCTCGACGGATTCGACGAGCCGACCCTGGTGGCCGCGGGCCTCACCTCCCGGGGAGAGGCCTCCTCCCTGGGACGGGTCGAGGTGCCGCTGTCCATCGACAAGGGCCGCGAACTGGCCCGGCGCGCCGCACAGCTCGGCGTCACCCTGAACACGCTGCTGCAAGGCGCGTGGGCGGTGCTGATCTCGAAGCTGACCGGGCAACACGACGTGGTGTTCGGCGCCGCCGTCAACGGCCGCCCCGCCGATGTGAGCGGCAGCGACGAGATGGTCGGCCTGTTCATCAACTCCCTGCCCACCAGGGCCCGGTGCCGGCCCGCGACCAGCCTGGGCGAGGTCATCACCGATCTGCAGAACCGGCAGGTCACCCTGCTCGACCACCACTACTACGGCCTGGCCGACATCCAGCGCGGCACCGGCCTGCCCGCCCTGTTCGACACGATCGTGGTGTTCGAGAACTACCCCGTCGACCGCGAGGGCATCGTCGAGGCGAACACCTCCGCGGGC
>NZ_JBHYXD010000029.1:72592-94756 GCF_042751995.1 Streptomyces sp. NPDC059371
GGCACCGGCCTGCCCGCCCTGTTCGACACGATCGTGGTGTTCGAGAACTACCCCGTCGACCGCGAGGGCATCGTCGAGGCGAACACCTCCGCGGGCTTCACGATCGACGCCATCCGCCCGTTCGCGGGCTCCCACTACCCCCTCACCCTCAACTCCTCCGACCCCTACCTGCGCCTGTCCCTCGACTACCAGAAGAACCTCTACGACCACCGGACGGCCCAGGCCATCGCCGCCCGGCTCGTCCGCGTGCTGGAGCAGGTGCTCAAGGACCCCTCGGTGCCGGTCGGCGCCGTGGAGGTGCTGGGCGAGGAGGAACGCGACCTGCTGGTGCGGCAGGTCAACGACACCGCCCACCCCCTCGCCCCGGACACCCTGCCCGCCGCGTTCGAGGCCCAGGTGGCCCGCGACCCCGACCGCCTCGCCCTGATCGGCGAGGACGAGCGGCTGACCTACGCCGAGTTCAACGCCCGCGCCAACCGCCTCGCGCACTGGCTGACCGAACAGGGCGCCGGCCCCGAACAGCTCGTCGCCGTCAAGATCCCCCGCTCGGTGGACCTGATGGTGGCGATCTACGCCGTCGTCAAGGCCGGCGCCGCCTACGTGCCCATCGACACCGAACTGCCCCAGGACCGGGTGCAGCACGTCCTGGACAGCGCACGCCCGCTGCTGGTCCTCGACGAGACCCTCCCGGACGTCTCCGCCCGCCCCGACACGAACCCCGAACGCACCCTGTCGCCGGACAACGCCGCCTACGCCATCTTCACCTCCGGCTCCACCGGCGGCCCCAAGGGCGTCCCCGTGGCCCACCGGGCCATCATGAACCGGCTCAAATGGGGACTCGCCCACTTCGACGTCACGCCCGAGGACCGGGTACTGCTGAGCACCACGGCCAGCTTCGACGTCTCGGTACCGGAGCTGTTCGCCCCCCTGCAGGCCGGCGCCGCCGTCGTCATCGCCCGCCCCGACGGCCGCCGCGACCCCGCCTACCTGGCGGACCTGATACGCCGCGAACACGTCACCGGCGCCGACTTCGTGCCCTCCCTGCTGGAGGCGTTCGTCGCCGAACCCGCCGCCAAGGACTGCACCGGCCTGCGCTGGATCGAGGTCGCCGGCGAGGCGTTCCCGCCCGCGCTGGCCCAGCGGTTCACCGAACTGCTGCCGAACTGCACCGCCAACAACCTCTACGGCCCCACCGAGGCCGCCGTCGAGGTCACCGCCCACCGGTACGTACCCGGCAGCGGCCGGCTGCCGATCGGCACACCGGTGTGGAACACCCAGGTCTACGTCCTGGACGCGGCCCTGCGCCCGGTCGCGGCAGGAGTCACCGGCGAGCTGTACCTCGCCGGCGACCAGCTCGCCCGCGGCTACCTCGGCCAGAGCGGCCTGACCGCGGGCCGCTTCGTGGCCTGCCCCTTCGGCCCGCCCGGCGCCCGCATGTACCGCACCGGCGACGTCGTGCGCTGGAGCCAGGACGGCCAGGTCGAGTACATCGGCCGCTCCGACTTCCAGGTCAAGGTCCGCGGCTTCCGCATCGAACTCGGCGAGATCGAACAGGCCCTGGCCGCGCACCCGGACGTCGACAGCGCGGTGGCCCTGGTGCGCGAGGACCGCCCCGGCGACCAGCGCCTGGTCGCCTACCTGGTACCCGCCCCCGGCATCCGGACGGACGCCCTGGACGTGGCGGCCCTGACCGCCCTGGCCAAGGAGCGGCTGCCGGAGTACATGGTGCCCACCGCGCTCGTACCGCTGGACGGGCTGCCCCAGACACCCAGCGGGAAACTCGACCGGGGCGCCCTGCCCGCCCCGGACCGCGCCGAGACCGCCACCGGGCGGGGACCGCGCAACCACAACGAGGAAGTCCTGTGCCGGCTGTTCGCCGAACTGCTCGGCGCGGACGAGGTCGGCATCGACGTCGACTTCTTCGACAACGGCGGGCATTCGCTGCTGGCCACCCGGCTGGTCGGCCGCATACGCAACGAGCTCGGCGTCGACGTGAAGGTCACGACCGTCTTCCGCAGCCCCACCGTCGCCGAACTGGCGGCCCGGATCGAGAAGTCGGGCAGGTCGAACCGCCTCCAGCTCCGACAGATGAACGTTGAGGAGTAGCTCGATGATCCCGTTGTCCTTCGCCCAGCGCCGGCTGTGGTTCCTGCACCGACTGGAAGGGCCGTCCGCGACGTACAACATCCCCTTCGTGCTGCGCCTGGAGGGGCCGCTGGACACCGCCGCCCTGGCCGCGGCGGTCAGAGACGTCGCCACCCGGCACGAGAGCCTGCGCACCCTGCTCGTCGAGAGGCAGGACGGCACACCGGAGCAGCGCATCCTGCCCCCCGGCGAGGCCGACCTCGCCTTCTCGGTCCTCGACGTGACCGCCGACGCGGTGGACGAGGCGATGCGGCACTTCGTGGGCGAAGGCTTCGAACTCGACACGGACCTGCCGCTGCGCACCCGCGTCTTCCGCCTCTCGGCCCACGAGCACGTGCTGGTGTTCGTCTTCCACCACGTCGCCGCGGACGGCGCGTCGATGGCCCCGTTCCTGCGGGACCTGCTGGACGCCTACGCCGCCCGCGGCCGCGGCCGGGCACCCGACTGGCAGCCCCTGGCCGTGCAGTACAAGGACTACACCCTCTGGCAGCGGCGGATGCTGGGCGAGGACGACGACCCCGACAGCGTCGCCTTCGAACAACTCGACTACTGGCGCGCAGAGTTGGCCGGGGTGCCGCAGCCGGTGCAGCTTCCCCTGGACCGGCCGCGCCCGACATCGGCGTCCCACCGCGGCGGCCATGTCGACCTCGAACTGGAACCCGACGTCGTCGCCGGGATCGGCCGCCTGGCCGCCCGGCACGGCGCCACCGCGCCCATGGTCGCCCAGGCCGCGCTCGCGGTGCTGCTGCACCACCTCGGCGCCGGCAACGACCTCACCATCGGCAGCCCCATCGAAGGACGCCCCGACGAGCAGCTCGAGGACCTGATCGGGTTCTTCGCCAACACCTGGGTGCTGCGCGTCGACCTCTCCCGCAACCCGACCTTCGGCGAGCTGCTGGACCAGGTCCGCGACCGGGCGCTCGGCGCCTACGACCACCAGGACGTCCCCTTCGAGCACCTGGTGGAACTCCTCAACCCCGACCGCACCACCGCCTACCAGCCCTTGTTCCAGGTGATGCTGGCCTGGCAGTTCGCCTGGTCCCCGCTCCAGGTGCCCGGCCTGAAGGTCACCCCCCTCCCGCTGGGCACCGACACCGCGAAGTTCGACCTGTTCTTCAACATCGTCCCCGACCCCTCGGGCCGCGCCTACGGACGACTGGAGTACGCCACCGAACTGTTCGACCACTCCACCGCCCAGAGCCTCGTCGACCGCTACGTCCGCGTGCTGCGCCAGGTCGTCACCGACCCCGCCACCCGCCTCGGCCGGGTGGAGGTCCTCACCACGGCCGAACAGCAGACGCTGACCGCGCTGAACGACACGGCCGCGCCCGTCGAGGGCACGACGGTGGTGGAACGGGTCACCGCCCAGGCGGCACGGACCCCGCAGGCGACCGCGGTCCTCTGCGGTGAGAGCGAACTGTCGTACCGCGAACTGGAGGAACGCGCCGGACGGCTGGCCGCCGTGCTGCGGAGCCACGGGGTCGGGCCGGACGTCCTGGTCGCCGTGGCCCTGCCCCGCTCCGCGGACCTGGTCGTCGCCCTGCTGGCCGTCCTCAAGGCCGGCGGCGCCTACCTGCCCATCGACCCGGGCTACCCGGCCGCACGCCTCGGCCTGCTGCTCACCACCGCCGACCCGGCGCTGGTGGTGAGCGACCACGCCACCGCCGCCGCCCTCGCCACGGACACACGGCACCTCCTGCTCCTCGACGACCTGCACCTCGACGACCCGGGCCCCGACGAGCCCGCCGCCGAGGCACGGGACGCCGGCGTGCGCCCGGACCACCTCGCCTACGTGATGTTCACCTCCGGGTCGACCGGCACCCCCAAGGGCGTCTGCGTCACCCACGCCGCCGTCGTCAACGGCGTACAGGACCTGGCCCGGCGCACCCACGTCACGGCGGGCTCCCGGATGCTGGCCGCGACCTCGGTCAACTTCGACGTCTCCGTGTTCGAGATCTTCACCGCGCTGACCTGCGGCGCGAGCGTCGAGATCGTCCGTGACGTCCTCGAACTCGCCGAACGCGGAAGCTGGTCGGGCAGCACGATCAGCGCCGTGCCCACCGTGTTCTCCGCCCTGCTCGACCAGATCGCCGCCGACGGCGCCACCGGCACCCGCCTCGACGTCGAAACGGTGATCTTCGCCGGTGAGGCGCTCTCCGCGGACCTGGTCCGCACGGTGCGCCGCGTCCTGCCCGGCACCCGCGTCATCAACGCCTACGGCCAGACGGAGAGCTTCTACACCTCCACCTTCACCGTCCCGGAGCAGGGCGGCGACCTCGGCGCGGTACCGGTGGGCACCCCGCTGGCCAACATGCGCGCCCACGTCCTTGGACCCGAACTCGCCCCGGCCCCGCAGGGCGTGACCGGCGAGCTGTACGTCGCCGGCCCGGTCGCCCGCGGCTACCACCGGGGCGCGAGGGCCACCGCCGAACGCTTCGTCGCCTGCCCCTTCGGCCCGCCCGGCACCCGCATGTACCGCACCGGCGACCTGGCCCGGTGGGACGCCCAGGGCCGGCTCCGGTACGCCGGCCGCGCGGACGACCAGGTCAAGGTCAACGGCATCCGCATCGAGCCGACCGAGATCGAGACCGTCCTCCTCCAGCACCCCGCCGTCGCCCGGGCCGTCGTGACTGTGTGCGCGGACCACACCGGCACCCGGCGCCTCGTCGGCTATGTGGCACAGAACGGCGCCGCCACCGCGGGCGGCGACGCGGACATCAACGCCGGCGTGTCGGTGGCCGACCTGCGCCGGTTCGCGGCCAGGCGGCTGCCCGACTACATGGTGCCCGCCCAGCTCATGGTCCTGGAGCGGCTGCCGCTGACCGCGAACGGCAAGCTCGACCGGGCCGCCCTGCCCGAGCCGCAGTTCACCGGCGCCGAGTACCGCGCGCCGCGCACCGAGGCCGAGCGGGTCCTGGCCGAGGTGTACGCCGATGTGCTGGGCGCCGGACAGATCGGCGTCGACGACGACTTCTTCACCGGCGGCGGCGACAGCATCCGCTCCATCCAGGTCGTCGCCCGCGCCAAGACCCGCGGCGTCCTCGTCACCACCCGGGAGATCTTCGAGCACCGCACCGTCGCCCGGCTCGCGGAACTGGTCGAGGACCGGGGCGAGGAAGAACGCGTGACGCTGGCCGAACTGCCGGGCGCCGGCGTGGGCTGGGCCCCGCTGCCGCCCACCGCCGCCCACGTCCTCGCACTCGGCGGCCCCATCGGCCGGTTCTGCATGTCCGCGCTGCTCACCCTGCCCCAGGACATCGACCGCGCCGGCCTCGCCGCGACCCTGCAGGCCGTCCTGGACCGGCACGACGTACTGCGCTCCCACCTGGACCGGGCCGAGAAGGGCCTGCGCATGCGGGAGGCGGGCAGCGTGGAGGCCGCCGCACTGATCCACGAGGTCCCCTACGACCCCGCGCGGGTGCAGGCCGAGCTGGACGCGGCCGCCGACCGCCTGGACCCGGACGCGGGCGTGATGGCCCAGTTCGTACGGTTCACCTCCGACGCCCAGGCCGACCGGCTGCTGATCGTGCTGCACCACCTGGTCGTCGACGGGGTGTCCTGGCGGATCCTGCTGCCCGACCTGGTCGCCGCCTGGCAGCAGGTCAAGGCCGGCCTCGAACCCCGGCCGGCCCCCGCGGGCACCTCACTGCGACGATGGACCCACGCCCTCGCCGAACAGGCCGCGACCGACGAGCGCATCGCCGAACTGCCGTGGTGGCAGGACGTCCTCGCCGGTGACGAACCGGTACTCGGCGCCCGCCCCCTGGACCCCGCCCGCGATGTCACCTCCACCGTGGACACCGTCCGCGTCCAGCTCCCGGCCGACGTCACCGCCACCCTCCTGAACACCGTGCCCGCCGTCTTCGGCGGCGGCGTCGACGACGGCCTGCTCGCAGGCCTCGCCCTGGCCCTGGCCCGCTGGCGCCGCACCCGGGGCCTGCCCGCCGCCGCCACGCTGGTCCGGCTCGAGGGCCACGGCCGCGAGGACCACCTCGTGCCCGGCGCCGACCTGTCCTCCACCATCGGCTGGTTCACCGCCATGTACCCGGTCGGCCTCGACCTCGCCGGCCTCGACCTGGCCGACGCGTTCGCCGGCGGCCCCGCCGCCGGCCGGGCCGTCAAGGCCGTCAAGGAACAGCTCCGGGCCGTCCCCGACCACGGCATGGGCTACGGCCTGCTGCGCCACCTCAACGCCAGGACCGCACCCGCACTGGCCCGCCTGCGCCGCCCGCAGATCGGCTTCAACTACCTCGGCAAGGCCTCCGGCGCGGACATCCCCGAGGAACTGCGCGGTCTCGGCTGGGCACCCGACACCACCCACCGCGACCTGATCGCCGCACCGGACGCGGACATGCCGGTCCTGTCCGCGCTGGAGATCAACGCGGTGGCCACCGACACCGGCGACGGCGACGAACTGAGCGCCTACTTCGGCTTCCCCACCGGCGTCCTGTCCCGCGAGGACGTCACCGAACTGGCCGCCCTGTGGCTCCAGGCCCTGACCGCGCTGGCCCGCCACGCCACCGGTCCCGACGCCGGCGGACTCACCCCCAGCGACGCACCCCTGGCCACCGTGGGCCAGGCGGAGATCGACGCCTGGGAGGCCCGCCTCGGCAAGCTCGCCACCATCTGGCCGGCGACCCCCGCCCAGTCCGGGATCCTCTTCCAGGCCAGACTCGCCGGCGCCTCCTTCGACCCGTACCACATCCAGCTCGTGTTCCACCTGTCCGGCACGGTCGACCCCGAACGGATGCACCGCGCCGGACAGGCACTCCTGGACCGCCACCCCGTCCTGCGCGCCGCGTTCGTCGACCGCGCCGACGGCGACCTCGTCCAGGTGATCCCCAGGACGGTGACGCTGCCCTGGCAGCACCTCGACCTGACCGCCCTCGACGAGAGCGAACGCGAGGCGAGGTTCGAGGAGTTCCTCACCCACGACCAGAAGGCCTACTTCGACGCCGGCACCCCGCCGCTGCTGCGCCTGGCACTCGCCGTCCTGGACCCCGAGCGGCCCGAACTCGTCCTGACCGCCCACCACGCCCTCTACGACGGCTGGTCCACCCCGCTGCTGATGCAGGACCTGCTCCTGCTGTACGCCGCCGACGGCGACGCCTCCGCCCTGCCCGCCCCCCGCGACTACGGCGCCTTCCTGTCCTGGCTCACCCGCCAGGACCCGAAGGAGGCGGCACGGGCATGGGCGGCCGAACTCGAGGGGATCGACGAGCCTGCCCTGCTCGCCCCCGACTCCGCGGACACCGACGACGGCGTCCGCGACCAGGTCGAGGCCGAGCTGACGGCCGAGGAGGCCCACGAACTCGTGCGCCGCGCCTCCGCGCTGGGCATCACCGTCAACACCCTGGTGCAGGGCGCCTGGGCCCTGCTGATCGGCCAGCTCACCGGCCGCCAGGACGTCGTGTTCGGCGCGACCGTCTCCGGGCGCCCGCCCGCGGTGACGGACGTGGAGTCGATGGTCGGCATGTTCATCAACACCCTTCCCGTACGCGTCACCCACGCACCCGGCGACAGCGTCGGCGAGGTCCTGCACACGCTCCAGCGCCGCCAGGCCGCCCTGGCCGAGCACCACCACCACGGGCTCGCCGAGATCCAGAAGTCGGCCGGGGTACGGTCCCTGTTCGACACCCTGGTCGTCTTCGAGTCCTACCCGGTCGACCGGGAGGGCCTGGAGGACGCCAGCGACGCCGCCGACGGCATCACCTTCACCGGCCTGCGCCCCTTCGCCGGCAACCACTACGCGCTGTGCCTGACGGCGGCCGCCGACCCGCACCTGCAGCTCGTCATCCAGTACGCGCCGGGCGTCTTCGACCGGGACACCGTCCAGACGTACGCGGCCCGCCTGGTGCGCTTCCTGCGCCGGCTCGCGGCCGACCCCGCGCTGAAGGTGGCGCAGATCGACGCGCTCGAAGAGGGCGAACGCGAGCGGATGCTGGCCCGCTTCGACGAGGACGCCGCCCGGGCCCGCCACGTCACGCTCACCGAACTGGTCCAGGCGCAGGTGGCCCGGATCCCGGACACCGTCGCCGTGGTCGCCCAGGGCCGGTCGCTGACGTACGCCGAACTGGACGCCCGCGCCGAGGCCCTCGCCACCGAACTGGCCCGGCACGGCGTGGGCCCGGAGACCGTGGTCGGCGTGGTCCTGCCGCGCACCGTGAACATGGTCGTGGCACTGCTGGGCGTGCTCAAGGCGGGCGGCGCCTATCTGCCCGTCGACCCCGCCTACGCCGCCGCCCGCCTCCCGCACGTCCTGCCCACCGCCCGGCCCCACCTGGTCCTGACCGACGCCGGCACCCGCCCCCTCGTCCCCGCCACCGACATCCCCGTCCTCCTCCTCGACGACATCGACCTCCAGGCCCCGCCCGCCCCGCGGGCCCCGGCAAGGCCGCAGGCCGGCCCGGACAGCCTCGCCTACGTCATCTACACCTCCGGCTCCACCGGCGTGCCCAAGGGCGTGGGCGTCACCCAGGCCACCGTCGTGAACGCCGTGGACACGCTGGTCGCGCAGGCCGGCGCCGAGGCCGGACGGCGCGTCCTGGTCGCCGCCTCCTTCGGCTTCGACGTCGCCACCTTCGAGACGTTCGCCGCCCTCACCACCGGCGGCACCGCCGAGATCGTCCGCGACGTACTGGAGCTGGCCGAACGCGACGCCTGGGACGTCGACGTCATCTGCTCGGTGCCCTCGGCCTTCGCCGAACTCGTCGACCAGCTCGCCGACCGCATCGACCCCACGGCCCTGAACATCTCCGGGGAGGTGCTGACCCCGCACCTCGCCGAACGGGTGCGCACCCGCTGGCCCAAGGCCCGCGTCATCAACAGCTACGGCCCCAGCGAGACGTTCTACGCCACCGGCTTCCTCCTCGACGCGGACGAGCCCTACCCCACCGGCGTGCCCATCGGCCGGCCCTTCCCCGGCGTGCGGGCCTACATCCTCAGCCCCGGCCTGGGCCTGCTGCCCCCCGGCACCCCGGGCGAGCTGTACCTGGCGGGGGCCGGCCGCGGCTACCACCGCCAGCCGGCCCTGACCGCCGACCGGTTCGTCCCCGACCCCTACGGACCCGCCGGCTCGCGCATGTACCGCACCGGCGACCTGGCCCGCTTCACCCCCGACGGACAGCTCCAGCACCTGGGCCGCATCGACACCCAGGTCAAGATCCGCGGCTACCGCGTGGAACCCGCCGAGGTCGAGGCCGCGCTGACCACCCATCCGGGCATCGCGCAGGCCGCCGTCGTCACCCAGCAGCCCGGCGACACCACCCCCTACCTGGCCGCCTACCTCGTCCCCGCCGACGGCGCGAGCCTGCCGGACGCGG
The DNA here is from genome assembly GCF_042751995.1 of Streptomyces sp. NPDC059371. Classification (NCBI taxonomy): domain Bacteria; kingdom Bacillati; phylum Actinomycetota; class Actinomycetes; order Kitasatosporales; family Streptomycetaceae; genus Streptomyces; species Streptomyces sp. NPDC059371. The sequence continues at coordinate 82,060 of NZ_JBHYXD010000029.1, forward strand.
CCCGGATCCAGGAACACCTGGCCGACCGGCTGCCCGAGTACATGGTGCCCGCCGCCTACGTGGCGCTGGAGCGGCTGCCGCTCTCACCCAACGGCAAGCTCGACCTCAAGGCCCTGCCCGCACCCGACCTCACCTCCGCCACCCCCTTCCGGGCGCCCGCCACCCCCCGCGAACAGGCGCTGGCCCGCCTGTTCGCCGAGGTCCTGGGCGTGGAGAAGGTCGGAGCCGACGACGGCTTCTTCGAACTCGGCGGGCACTCCCTGCTCGCCACCCGGCTGATCACCCGGGCCCGCGCCGAGATCGGGATGGAGATACCCATCCGCAAGATCTTCGACCTGCCGACGGTCGCGGCGCTCGCCGCATGGTCGGAGGAATCGGCTGTCCCCCTTCGCCCAGCTCTCCGCAGGATGATCCCAGAGGAGCAGAACTCGTGATTCCGCTTTCGTTCGCGCAGCGCCGCATGTGGCTCACACACCAGCTCGAGGGCGGGGCGGAGACCTACAACATCTCCCCGGCCTTCCGGCTCAAGGGGCCACTGGACCAGGCCGCCCTCGTCGCCGCGATCGGCGACGTGGCCGCCCGCCACGAGACGCTGCGCACCACCTATGTGCTGGACGACAACGACGAGCCCCACCAGCGGATCCTGCCCGCCGCGCAGGCCCCCGTCCAGGTGCCGCTCGTCGAGGTGGCTCCCGCGGGACTGGACGAGGCGGTCGACGCGTTCATCGCGCACCGCTTCGACCTGATGGCCGACATCCCCTTCCAGGCACGCCTGTTCCGCTGCTCGCCCGAGGAACACGTCCTGGTCCTGCTCATCCACCACATCGCCTCCGACGGCGTCTCCGGCGGCCCCCTGGCCCGCGACCTGACCACCGCCTACACCGCACGCCTGGCCGGCCGAGCACCTCTCTACGAGCCGCTCGCCGTGACCTACAAGGACTACGCGCTGTGGCAGCGCGAACTCCTCGGCGACGTCGCCGACCCCGGCTCGCTGGCCGCGGCACAGGCCACCTACTGGCGCAAGGAACTGACCGGGGTCCCGCAGCCGCTCGGCCTGCCCCTTGACCGCCCCCGGCCCGCCACCCGCGACTCCAAGGGCGACTCCCTGCCCCTCGCGGTGCGGCCCGAGGCGGCCGCCGCCCTGCAGCGCCTCGCCGACGAACGCGGCATGACCATGTCCATGGTCGTGCAGGCCGCGCTCGGGGTCCTGCTGGGCAAGCTCAGCGGCGGCGAGGACGTCACCATCGGCAACCCGATCGCCGGACGCACCGACGAGGGCCTGGCCGATCTGGTCGGCCTGTTCGTCAACACCCAGGTCCTGCGCGTCGACCTCTCCGGCAACCCCTCCTTCACCGACCTGCTCCCGCAGGTCCGCGACAAGGCACTGGCCGCCTACGAGCACCAGGACGTGCCCTTCGAGACCCTGGTCGAACTGATCAACCCCGAACGCTCCACCGCCTATCAGCCCCTGTTCCAGGTCATGTTCGCCTGGCAGAGCTTCGAGAAGGCCGACTTCGAACTGCCCGGACTCAAGGTCGAGTTCGAGCAGTACCTCACCAACACCTCCCTGGCCGACCTGTTCTTCAGCCTGGCCTACGACACCACCGGCGCACTGCGCGGCGACCTCATGTACGCCACCCAGCTCTTCGACCGCGACACCGCGGAAGCCCTCGCCGACCGGTTCGTACGGGTCCTGGAGCAGGTCGCCGCCGCACCCAAGGCGCCGATCGGCTCCATCGACGTGCTCGGCGAGGACGAACGCGACCGCCTGGTACGGCAGATCAACGACACCGCCCGCCCGGTCGCCGCGACCACCCTGCCCGACGCCTTCGAGGCACAGGTGCGCCGCACCCCCGACGCGGTCGCGGTCATCGGCGAGCACGAGACCCTGACCTACGCCGAGTTCAACGCCCGCGCCAACCGCCTCGCGCACTGGCTCATCGAACAGGGCGCCGGCCCCGAACAGCTCGTCGCGGTCAAGATCCCCCGCTCCGTGGACCTGCTGGTGGCCGTGTACGGCGTGGTCAAGGCCGGCGCCGCCTACGTACCGCTGGACACCGAACTGCCCGCCGAACGCGTACGCCACATCCTGGCCGTCGCCGACCCGCTGCTGCTCCTCGAGGACACCCTGCCGGACGTGTCGGGGTACCCGGAGTCCGACCCCGAGCGCACCCTGTCCCCGGACAACGCCGCCTACGTCATCTTCACCTCCGGCTCCACCGGCGGCCCCAAGGGCGTCCCCGTGGCCCACCGCTCGATCACCAACCGGATCGAATGGGGCCTGGAACACTTCCACGTCACGGTCGAGGACCGGATGCTGATGAGCACCTCGGCGAGCTTCGACGCCTCCGTGCCGGAGATGTTCTCCAACCTGCAGATGGGCGCCGGTGTCGTGGTGGCCAGCGCCGAGGGCCGCCGCGACCCCGCCTACCTCGCCGACCTGATCCGGCGCGAGCAGGTGAGCGCCGCGTTCTTCGTGCCCTCCCTGCTCTCCGCCTTCGTCACCGAACCCGCCGCCGCGAACTGCACCAGCCTGCGCTGGATCGAGGTCGCCGCCGAAGCCTTCCCCGCGGCCCTCGCCAACCGCTTCACCGACCTGCTCCCCGACTGCTCCGCCCACAACCTCTACGGCCCCACCGAGGCCACCGTCGAGGTCACCGGCTGGCAGCACGTCCCGGGAGCCGACCGCGTACCGATCGGCACCCCGATCTGGAACAACCAGGTCTACATCCTCGACGCGGCGCTGCGCCCCGTCGCCCCCGGCGTCGCCGGCGAGCTCCACCTCGCCGGCACCTGCCTGGCCCGCGGCTACCTCGGCCAGAGCGCACTGACCTCCGAGCGGTTCGTGGCCTGCCCCTTCGGCCCGGCCGGCGCCCGCATGTACCGCACCGGCGACCTGGTGAAGTGGAACAAGGACGGCCAGGTCGAATACCTCGGCCGCACCGACTCCCAGGTCAAGGTCCGCGGCTTCCGCATCGAACTCGGCGAGATCGACCACGTCCTGTCCGGACACCCCTCGGTCGCACAGGCCGCCGTCGTGGTCCGCGAGGACCAGAAGGGCGACCAGCGCCTGGTCGCCTACATCGAACCCGACCCCGACGCCGCCGTCGCCGATGACGCCGCCCAGGTGGAGGAGTGGCGCCAACTCCACGACGACGCCCACGCGGACGCCGCCGACGAGACCTGGGGCGAGGACTTCCAGCCCTGGAAGAACATCTACCCGGGCGAGCCGATCCCGCACGAGCAGCTGCGCCAGTGGCAGGACGCGGCCCTCGCCCAGGTGCTGCGGCACGCGCCGCGCCGGATCCTGGAGATCGGCGCCGGTTCCGGCCTGCTCCTTGCGAAGATCGCCGGCCAGGCCGAGGAGTACTGGGGCACCGACCTGTCCGCCGCCGCGATCGACCGGCTCCGCACCCAGACCGCGGCGGCCGGCCACGACGGGCGGGTCCACCTCGCCGTCCAGGCCGCCGACGACCTCACCGGCCTGCCCCGCGGCACCTTCGACACCGTCGTCCTGGACTCCGTCGTCCAGTACTTCCCCAGCGCCGCCCACCTCGACCAGGTCCTCACCCAGATCCTCGAACTGCTCGCACCCGGCGGCCGGATCATCGTCGGCGACGTCCGCAACGCCGCCACCCAGCGGATCCTGGCGACCGCGGAGCAGCGCGCCCAGCAGCCCTACGCCTCCCACGAGGAGATCCGGGCGGCCGTGGAGCAGGCCCTGCTCGCCGAACGGGAACTGCTTCTCGCCCCCGAGTGGTTCGCCGAATGGGCCGGCCGGCACGGCCTCGGCGCCGACATCCGCCTCAAGGCCGGGCAGGCGCACAACGCGCTCACCCGCCACCGCTACGAGGTCGTCCTGCACACCGAGCCCGCCCACGCACTCGACCTGAGCGGGGTGCCCGCGATCGCGTGGGGCGGCGAGGTGTCCGACCTCACCGAACTGGCCGCACAGGCACAGCGGGCGGCCGGCCCGCTGCGGGTGACCGGGATACCCAACGCGCGCCTGGCCGAGGAGGCCGCCGCGGCCACCTTCGCCGGAGTCGTCGCCGAGGACGCCCCCACCGGCAGGCCGCTGGACCCCCAGGACATCACGGCCCTCGCGCGCCGGCAGAACCTGGACGCCGTGCTCACCTGGTCGGGCGAGAGCGCCCACAGCTTCGAGGCGATCCTGCTGCCCCCGGGGCGGACCGTCACCGGCGCCTTCGTGCCCAGCGGGGTGGCCGGCAACATCCGCGCCAACGCACCCGCGCTGGCCAAGGCGATCGGCCCGCTGCTCGAAGAACTGCCCGCCTACCTGGGCGCGCGGCTGCCGGACTACATGGTCCCGGCCGCGATGGTGCCGCTGTCACGGCTCCCGCTCAACCCGGCCGGCAAGATCGACCGCGGCGCGCTGCCCGCCGAGCACACCACCACCGTCAGCAAGGGCGAGCCCCGCAACTCCCACGAGGAGGCGCTGTGCTCCTTCTTCAGCGAACTGCTCAAGCTGGAACGGGTCGGCATCGACGACGACTTCTTCGCGCTCGGCGGGCACTCCCTGCTCGCCACCCGGCTCAGCGCCCGCATCCGCAAGCGGTTCGGCGTCGACATGCCGCTGCGGACGATCATCCAGTACCCGACCGTGGCCGAACTCGCCGCGCTGCTGCTCATCGGCGGCATCCCCGGCGACCACGAGGACTCCTTCAACGTCGTGCTGCCGCTGAACCGGGACCCCGGCACCGGCAAGGAGCCGGTGTGGTTCTTCCACGGCGGCGGCGGCCTGGGCTGGGCGTTCTTCACCTTCGCGCCCCACGTGCCCGACCGGCCGGCCTACTCCCTGCAGTCCCGCGGCTCCAACGGCAAGGAGGCCATGGCCCGTTCGGTGGAGGAGATGGTCGAGGACTACCTGGAGCAGATCCTCGCCGTCCAGCCGCAGGGCCCCTACTACCTGATCGGCTGGTCCTTCGGCGGCCCCATCGCGCACGCCGTCGCCGAGGCGATGGACCGCCGCGGCCTGGAGGTCGGCCTCATCGCCGTCCTGGACTCCCAGCCCGCCAACTCCACCACGAACAACGGCTTCCGCGAGGTCGCCGGCCGGACCAAGGAGCTCTACCGCGCCGACATCGAGGAAGTCTTCGGCAAGTTCATGAACACCGTCAACATGGACGCCTTCCTCGACACCATGTCGCAGGTGGGCGCCAACAACCTGCAGAAGATGGGCGTCTTCGAGTCGCCGGTCTACCGCGGCGACGTGCTGTATTTCAACGCCAGGCTGGACAAGGTCGACGGAGTGACCTCCTACGGCCCCGACTGGCGCCGGCACGTCCTCGGCACCATCGAGGAGTACGACGTGGACGCCACCCACCACGACCTGCACATGCCCAAGCCCGCGGGCCAGATCATGCGGGTCATCGCCCGCAAGCTGGCGCAGCGGTGAGCGGGCCGGACGATACGGGAAACCGACGAGAGGAGTTGGCCGCGGTGACAGGACCCCGTACTTCAGCCCACACGGGGGAGCGGACCACGCTGCTGTGCGTGCCGTTCGCCGGAGCGGGCCCCTCCTTCTTCCACCCCTGGCAGGACCTGGCCGCCGGCCGCTGGCGGGTGACCTCGGTCGAACTGCCCGGCAGGGAACGCCGGATCCTCGACGAGCCGTACCGCAACGTCGTCGAGGCGGCCAAGACCGAGATCGACGACATCGTCGCCGACCTCGGCGAGGGCAGCCGGGCCGTCCTGTTCGGGCACAGCCTGGGCGCGGTGCTCGCCTACGAGCTGGTGCACCTGCTGACCGGGCGCGGCGTGCACGTCGAACGGCTGGTCGTCAGCGGCTCGCCGGGACCCTGGACCCAGCGCGAGCGCCGCGCGGCAGGACTTCAGGGCGACGAATTCCTCGCCCGGGTCGAGGAGTTCGCCGGGTTCCGGCACGAGGCCCTGGACCACCCGGAGATGCGGGAGCTGATCCTGCCCACCCTGCAGGCCGACTGCGAGATGCACGAGGCCTACGTCCCCAGCACCGACGACCCGGTGCCGGTGCCGATCACCTCGCTGCGCGGCGAGGACGACGGACTGGTCACCGCCGAGGAGGGCCGCCAGTGGCGCGACGCCACCACGGCCGCGTTCCGCTACACCGAATTCCCGGGCGACCACATGTACCTGGTCGACCAGGGCAGGCAGATCCTGGACGTGATCGAGGCGGAGTGCGCCCGGGACCGCTGACGCGATGACGGCGCGGGTGACGGCGCGCTCCGGCCGGCCGTCGCACCGCGGTGAGGGGCAAGGGCGTCCGCTTCGGCGGGCGCCCTTGCCCGTGCGCTCTCGCTCCCTGTTCCCCTTTCCGCCCCGGATTCCGCTTCCGGGGCGGGCACCCCGCGGTGTCGAGGAGGGCTCGAGGGCTGTGTCAGGGGTATGACAGGGCGATGCCGGTACCCGGCCCGACAGTGGAGGCATGAAGAGTTCCGCTATCGCAGTGACAGGGCTGCGCAAGGCATACGGCGACAAGGTCGTGCTCGACGGCATCGACTTCGAAGTCGCCGCGGGATCGGTCTTCTCCCTGCTCGGTCCGAACGGAGCGGGCAAAACGACTACGGTGAACGTCCTCACGACGCTGCTCACCGCCGACGCCGGCACCGCGTACGTCGCCGGGCACGACGTGGCGAGCGCGACCAAGCAGGTACGCGCCGCCATCGGCGTGACCGGCCAGTTCGCCGCGGTGGACGACCTGCTGACGGGCCGCGAGAACCTGCAGCTGATGGCGGACCTCAAGCGGGTGCGTTCCAGCGGCCCGTTGGTCACCCGGCTGCTGGAGCGTTTCGACCTGGCAGAGTCGGCGGACAAGCACGCGGCGTCCTACTCCGGCGGCATGCGCCGCAAGCTGGACCTGGCGATGACCCTCGTCGGCAGCCCGCAGATCATCTTCCTCGACGAGCCGACGACGGGTCTCGACCCGCGCAGCCGGCGCACGCTGTGGGGGATCGTCCGCGAGCTGGTGGCCGAGGGCACCACCATCTTCCTCACCACCCAGTACCTCGAGGAGGCCGACCAGCTCGCCGACCGCATCGCCGTCCTCAACCAGGGCCGCCTGGTCGCCCAGGGCACCGCCGAGGAGCTCAAGCGCCAGATCCCCGGCACCCACGTACAGCTGCGGTTCACCGACGCCTTCCAGCTCGACGCCGCCGCACGGATCTTCGCCGACTCCACACGGGACGAGGAGGAGCTGATCCTGCGGGTGCCCAGCGACGGCCGGTCCAGGTCGCTGCGGGCCCTGCTGGACCGCCTCGACGAACACACCCTCGACGCACAGGAATTCTCCGTGCACACCCCGGACCTCGACGACGTCTTCCTCGACCTGACCGAGCACACCACCAAGGACGCCGAGGACGCCCAGGACACGAGCGAGAAGAAGGAGGCGATCGCGCGATGAGCACGGTCGCGACGGCGTTCGCCGACTCGAGCATCATGTTGCGCCGCAACGTGAAGCACACCCTGCGCAACCCCACCACGGTGTTCAACGCGGTCCTGTTCCCGATCGTCATCATGCTGATGTTCGTCAAGGTGTTCGGCGGCGCCTTCAGCGTCGGCGAGCACTACATCGACTACGCGACACCGGGCCTGCTCGTGATGGCCGTCAGCTACGGCCTCGGGGCCACCGCGACGGCCGTCAACGACGACATGACCAAGGGCATCATCAACCGGTTCAAGACCATGGACGTCTCCCGCGGCGCCATGCTCACCGGACACGTCGTCGTCACCACCGTGCGCTGCCTGGTGGCCTGCGCCGCCATCGTCGGCGTGGCCTTCGCGATGGGCTTCGACCCCGCGGCGAGCGCCCTGGACTGGCTCGGCGTGCTCGGCCTGTTCGTCCTGCTCGCCGTCGGCGCGAGCTGGCTCACCGTCGCCATGGGCCTGGCCGCCAAGACCACCGAGTCGGCGGGCCTGGCCACCGTGCCACTGATCATGCTGCCGTTCCTCAGCAGCGCGTTCGTGCCCGCGGACACCATGGGCGCCGGCGTGAAGCAGTTCGCCGAGTACCAGCCCTTCACCCCGATCATCGAGACGCTGCGCGGACTGCTGGCCGGCCACGTCTCCAACGGCGACGCGATCGCCGCCGTCGCCTGGTGCGTCGGCTTCGCCGTCCTCGGCTACGTGTGGGCCCTGTCCACCTTCAAGAAGCGCGCCTGACCCCGGCCGGCCGGCGTCCACCGGCCCGCTTTCGCCCCTGACGGCCTGTCCGGCCCTTCCCGTCCGCCCCGGCGGCGACGCGAAGGGCCGGACGGGCCCGAGGCCATGTCCCCAGGAGTCTCGCCTGCCCCGCGACGCCGGGCACGCCCTTCGGACGGACGACGCGACTTCGCCGACACGACCTGGCCGCTCCCGCGAGAAACACTTCGCCGGGGGCGGCGCCGTTGCCGCAGCACACCACGTGACCACCGGGCCTGCCACCCGATCGACGACACCCCAAAAGGAGACGGCAACCATGTCCGAGCCGATCGTCAGCCTCACCGACCCCGAGTTCACGGAGAACCCCGTCTGCGCCTACGCGCGCCTGCGGGAAGAGGCCCCGCTCGTGCGGATCGGGTTCCCCGGCGGCCCGCGGGTCTGGCTGATCACGCGGAACGAAGACGTCAGGGCGGCGCTGAGCGACCCGCGCCTGGTCGTGGACTACAGCAACGTCCCCGGCCACCAGGGACCCAGCGTGGCGGACCAGATGGTCGCCGCCCTCGACCTGCCCGACGAGTTCGTGCCCTACGTCGCCGCCAACATGATGCTCAAGGACGGCAAGGACCACGCCCGCCAGCGCCGCCTGGTGACACCGGCGTTCACCGTCCGGCGCATGAAGGCCCTGCGGACCCGCGTCGAGGAGATCTCCGCGGAGTTCCTCGACGCCCTCGCCCTCAAGGGCTCCGGCGACCTCATCGAGGAGTACTCCTCACCGCTGACCGGCACGGTCATCTGCGAGCTCATCGGCATCGACAAGGCCGACCAGCCGCAGGTGCGCCAGTGGATGAACGAGTACACCGCCCCCGACGCCGACATCGCCGCGAGCGGCCGGGCCATGGTCGACCACGTCAAGGACCTCATCGTGCGCCGCCGGGCCGAGCCCGCCCAGGACATGGTCTCCGCCCTGGTGGCAGCGCGGGACGAGGACGGCGACCGGCTCAGCGAGGAGGAGATCGTCTCGGTGGTGCTCACCGTCATCAACAACGGCCACCACTCCACCTCCCACTTCATCCCCAACGCGGTCCTCACCCTCTTCGACAACCCCGACCAGCTCGCCCTGCTGCGCGCGAAGCCCGAAGCCCTGCCGCACGCCATCGGCGAGCTGATGCGGATCGCGAACCCCGTCCCGACCGCGGGACCCCGCTACGCCACCGAGGACATGGAGTTCGCCGGCGTCCCGGTCTCCAAGGGCGACGCCCTGACGGGCTCCTACCTGTCGGCCAACTACGACCCGCGGGTCTTCGCCGACCCCGAGCGGTGCGACGTGGAGCGGGTCCTGGAGCGCGGACAGGGCCACCTCTCCTACGGGGCGGGCCCGCACTACTGCCCCGGCGCCGCGCTGGCCCAGCTCGAAGCCGAGATCGCCCTCGACCACCTGCTCCTGCAGCGCGACACCCTCGAAGTCACCGTCGGCCGCGACCAGTTGCGCTACACCGAAGCCACCCCCGGCGGCGCCCGGCTGCTCAACACACTGCCCGTACGGCTGTGACCGCCTGAGCGGCACACCACAAGGAGCGGCCCCCGCAACGCATCGCGTGCCGGGGGCCGCCCCGTGTCGTGGCGCGCCGCTCAGGCGCTCTGCGGCTCCAGCAACTGGCCGCGGCCGCCCCGGACATGGGCGAGGCCGGCGAGGTGCCGTGCGCGCTGGTCCTGGACGAGTCCGCCCAGCCGTTCGACGCCCAGGGCGATCTGTTCGGGGGTGAGCACGCTGAAGGAGAGCCGGGCCTGGCGGAACCCGGACGTGCCGCCGTAGAAGTGGTCCATGGGGGTCCACAGCACGCCGAACCGGGAGGCCGAGTACTCGAGCATGGCGTCGTCCGCCCGGAACGGCAGCGTGAGGACCACGAACATGCCGCCCTCGGGCGCATTCCAGGTGACGTCCTGCCCGGCGCCCGGCACGGGGGCGAAGACGCGGCGCAGACTCTCCAGCATGACCGCCAGGTTGCGGCGGTAGACCGCGGCCTCGCGGGCGGTGGCACGCTTGAGACTGCAGCCGTTCTCCAGGAGGTATCCGCCGATCACCGCCTGCGCGACGGTCGAGGTGTTGAGCGTGACCATGCTCTTCAGCTTGGCGAGATGGTCGGCGAGCAGCACCGGCTTCTCGTGCGCGGCGCCCGTCGCCGTCACGGGCTGGTCGGCGATGACGTAGCCCACGCGGGCGCCGGCGAACGCGGACTTGGCGAACGACCCGAGGTGGATCACCCGGTGGTGCTCGTCCAGGGCCTTGAGCATCGGCAGCGGGGCCCCGCCGGCGCGGAAGAGGGAGTAGGGGTTGTCCTCGACGACGAGGATCTCCTCCCGCGCCGCCAGCTCCAGCAGGGCGATCCGGTCCGCCAAAGACATGCTCGCGCCACTGGGGTTGGCGAAGTCGGGGACGACGTAACAGGCGCGCGGCCGCAGGCCCTCGCGCCGAGCCGCCCGTATCTGCCGCTCCAGGTCCTCCAGGTCGATGCCCCCCTCGTGCTCCCGCACGGAACGCAGCCGCGCGCCGGCCACCCGGGCCGCGCCGATGAACCCGACGTAGTTGGGGGTCGCGGCCAGGACGACGTCGCGTCCGTCGCGGACGAGCGCGCGCAGCAGCAGCACCATCGCCTCCTGGCAGCCGGTGGTCACCACGATGCTCTCCGGGTCGACCGTCAGACCCTCGTCGACCTCCAGCTGGCGCGCTATGAGTTCGTGGATGAACCCTTTGGTCCGGCCGTACTGGAAGAACGTGCGCCGCACCTGTTCCGCGGAAAGGCCCTTCTCGCGCTCCAGATGGTCCCGGAACGTGCCCAGGTGACGTGAGAGGTCGTCGACATCGTAGAAGCCTTCGAACGGCCGGCCCGCGGAGAACGACACCGCCTCCGGATACCTTCCGGCGAGTTCGTTGAGCAGCGTCATGGACGTGAGCGCGGGATCATCGACCGACGCGTGCAAATCGGTGACACTCAGCCGGATCGGCCCTGGTTGTTCGGTCATAGCACGTCATCCTCATCCGCTGGACAACTCAGCCTTGAGCTGGTGTCGGTTGAATGGCGCCTCGTCGGGGTTCTCAAGAACATATGTGGCTTCCCTCGAACGGTGAAAGAACATGACTGGAGGAAGAGTCGACTCCCGCTGCCGAGCCCTTCCGGCACAGCGAATTTCGTGCATCCTGTCCCGTCAGCGGGACAGCGCGGATCGGCATCCGGACCCGCCGGGCACGCAATACCCGAAACGCGGGCGCGCTTTCGGGAAAGCCCTGAGCTCCTTGAGACGTTGACACCCTCTTGGGCGGCGGAGAGAGTATGGAACTGCTGGGCGAACCGCGAGAAGGCACGGGTATTCCTGCCGCGACCGGCCGGCGTCACCCGGCGAATGGCCGGGCCCCGAGCCGGGCCGGCGGCCGTCCGCCCGGCCGATGAGCGGCCGCATATCAGGCGATGCCGCGTCGACCCTCCCATTGACCCCCGCACACGGCCCGCGCCGCATTCACGGAGCCGGCGAACGGTACGCGAGACGGCTCCTCGCACCCCTTTTTCACGCGGCGAGCGGCACCTGACACCCGAGAAGGAGTTGACGCATGACCACACTCGACGAAGGCGTGCTGGAGAAGGCGGCGAAGGAATACGCCGAACAGGGCTTCTCCATCATCCGCAACGTCATTCCCCAAGAGCTCCTGGAGGAGGCGGCCGCGCACGTCGACTGGCTCACCAAGAAGTACCCGGACCTGCGTCCCGAGCACTTCCACCACCCCCTGATCCGCAACGACGCCTTCTGGGCACGCCTGGTCTCCGACTCCCGCCTGGTCGACATCGCGGAGTTCTTCCTCGGCCCCGACCTCGGGTGCTTCACCGCCCACTACATCTGCAAGCCCCCCTACAACGGGCAGCCCGTGCTGTGGCACCAGGACGGCGCCTACTGGACGCTGAGCCCCATGGAGGCGCTGACGGTGTGGCTCGCCGTCGACGAGAGCAGCACGGAGAACGGCTGCCTGCGCATGATCCCCGGCAGCCACGAACTGCCGCTGCACAAGCCCTCGCTGCGCACGGACACCGACAACATGCTGTTCTCCGCCTCCGACGAGGACATCGTGCGGGAGTGGATCGACAAGGCCGGTGTCGTGGACATCGAGCTCAAGCCGGGCGACGTCTCCATCCACCACCCCCACCTGCTGCACCACTCGGAGGCGAACACCTCCGCCAAGCGGCGCTGCGGTCTGGACATCGGCTACATCGCGACGACCACGCGCATCCACAGCGAGGGCATCTACCTCGACCCGCTGCTGGTCCGCGGAACCGACGCGGCCGGCCTGAACAACTACCGTCCCTTCCCCGCCTACCAGGAGGGCGAGACGATCCCCTTCGCCGGCCACGAGGACTGGAACGACACGGTGGCCAAGCTCAACGCGGCCCTGCCGGCGCGTACCCGGGACCTGCCCGAGGAGAGCCCCATCGAGACGACCCGGCACATGATCGAGCGTCTGCGCGCGGGCACCACCAAGGGGTGACGGTCCGCACCGGCCGATGGTCCGCCGCCC